>NZ_BKFU01000042.1:0-33491 GCF_008980265.1 Acinetobacter sp. TUM15064
TGTATAAATGGCGCAGCGGACGGGGCTCGAACCCGCGACCCCCGGCGTGACAGGCCGGTATTCTAACCAACTGAACTACCGCTGCACTTACACAAAGTCACTAATGTGGTACAAACAATATTAAAAATCTTAAGTGGCGCAGCGGACGGGGCTCGAACCCGCGACCCCCGGCGTGACAGGCCGGTATTCTAACCAACTGAACTACCGCTGCACGTAAGATCTTTAACGTAAAGGCTTGGTGGGCGCTGACGGGATCGAACCGCCGACATTCTGCTTGTAAGGCAGACGCTCTACCAACTGAGCTAAGCGCCCTTAACGTCTTTATCGTTTGTGAGGTGCATTATAGAGAATCTTTACAGGCTGTCAAACGCTTTTCGGCCTGTTTTCGTTTTTTTACAATCGAGTGATTAAAAAATAGGTCAAATGGTATAAAAACAAGGATTTTCTGTATGTTATTTAACAGATTCGTCTAATTTATTTTCTTAAACATGCCAGTCATTTTGGCTAAATCACGCAGTTTTGTTAAGTTTTAGCCTTTTGAATTAAGCCTAATAGTATTCAGCAAAATCACTTTGTCTAATTTTAATCCACATTTTAAATTTCAAGTTTATGTTCGGAAATATAAACCAATGCATTGCAATCAATCAGCTCAAATAATTCCATAACATCAGCATTACGCATACGAATACAGCCATGTGACATCGGCATCCCCATTGGCTCGGTATCAGGTGTTCCATGAATATAGATATAACGTTGATAGGTGTCGCATCCTTCCCCGCGATTAAAGCCCTCTTCTAAACCACTCAACCATAAAATCCGAGATAAAATCCAATCCCGTTCTGGAAACTGAGCCGCCAAATTGGAATCATAAACCTCCCCTGTCGGCTTTCGAGCAATAAAAACAGCATTTTGTGGTTGCTCAGCGCCATGCTTTTCAGCAATACAATGCCAACCCCGTGGGGTTTTACCACTATTTTCAGTTTCGCCAATGCCATTTTTCCCCGATGAGATCAGATAAAATTTATTCTTTTTAGGCAGTGTTAAAGTCTGTTCAGCTAGATCAATCAAGACGTCTGCATCAGCAATCACATAAGACATCAGTTGTCCTCTATTTGTTTTTTATCTATCAACGTATTTGGTTCAGGGCGTAGCCATAGCCATATTGCAACAATTAACATAGTGGTATTGGTAAATAATTTGACTAAAAATGGCGCATTGGTAAAGAGCATAATCACCCCACTGATCAACATCATGATACTGGCAAACCATTTCGCCTTACGTGGTACAGTCCCATTGGCACGCCATGCCCTTAATGTTGCTCCGTATTTCGGATGATTCAGCAACCAAGCATCCATTTGTGGCCAACCTTTGGATGCAGCCCATGCAGCTAAGATTAAAAAAACAGTTGTTGGCATACCC
Source organism: Acinetobacter sp. TUM15064 (assembly GCF_008980265.1). Classification (NCBI taxonomy): domain Bacteria; kingdom Pseudomonadati; phylum Pseudomonadota; class Gammaproteobacteria; order Moraxellales; family Moraxellaceae; genus Acinetobacter; species Acinetobacter sp. TUM15064. Next base: position 1,420 of record NZ_BKFU01000042.1, read on the forward strand.
GGCAAAAGCGCGCCGATAAAGCCTAGGATGACAAAGATCACCACTAAACAACGCCAAAACAACGTTTTCATACCACTTTCCTAAACACTGAATTGCGGTAGTATAAAGTGTTTTTTGGATTTATCCGTTGTCCTTCTGCATATTTCGCTTCTTTTTTAAGGCTCACACATGCATCTCATTTCACAGCATCAATTGTTTGAACCGTGGCTCCAATTTAAACATCCATTGGTTCGTCAATTGGCTTTTGCTGTAGCAAGTCCAAACATCCTATCTGCACTACCTTCCGAACTTGCCATAGTGCATGCTTTTCTTTTTCATCCAAGTGAGCACTGGCAACAACATTTTCAACGTTATTTACCACGACTTAGACAACTTGATTGTCATCCAACTGAACTCGAAGTTTTTATTCAGCAATTGAAAAGTACTCGCTTAGGCCTTCGTTTTGAAATGTTTATGTGGTTTTGGTTACTGGATCATCGCTATCATGCATACGAGTTATTGGGGCATAGTATTCAAATCATTGATGGTTCACGTACTACGGGTGAGCTGGACTTTTTAATTAAAAATACTGAAACCAATCAAGTTGAGCACTGGGAAGTCGCGTTGAAATATTATTTAGGTGAAACATATCTGGGCCTAACCACATGGTACGGTTTAAATCGTACTGATACTTTAAAGCGCAAACTAAAACACTTTACTCAAAAACAGTTCCAATTCCAGCAAGCTTTAGATACTGACATTCAGATGCGCTATGCTGTTTTAAAAGGACAACTCTTTCTACCCTTAAAAAATAGTTTCGCGGATGTTGGTGATTTTAACCAATACTCTCTTCCACATTGGCTCAATCCTGACCGGCGCTTGGGAATTTGGGGGACTACCATTCCCAAGGCCGATTTAAATTTTTTCCGCCTACAACGTCAAGAATGGATTTGCCCAAATGCTGTGCCAAGTAGTCTCACTGCCCACTGGTGGACCAATGGATTGTATTTACAAAATCAACACAATCAGTTTTATATGTACCGAAATTCGAGTTTGATTTTTACTTGATTTTGCAGAAGTTACTTTATACAAATATACATAAGACTACATATAGTTACCTATTTCATGTAAAACACTGCTACATTTTAATATGTTTATTTTTTAACCTTATAAAACATCAGAACAGAATCATTTGATGACAACACCAAAAATTTTGGAGATAAACATGAAGAAAATTATTGCTGGTTCACTTGTGATGCTTTTTGTTTTAACGGGCTGTAATACAGTTGCTGGCGTGGGTAAAGATGTATCCAAAGTGGGAGATGCTGTGACCAACTCTGCAGATAAGACTGCCGATAAATTATAATCTGTTCTAAACCCACATAGACCTTATCGTTTCGATAAGGTTTTTTTATTGCTAAGTTTCGCATTCTAGACATTAATCGCCTATTATAGTGCCGACTGTTTTATTGACTCTGAAATCCGCATGACCTCTTCTGCTACTCTCGATTTAAGCCTCCAACTTTTACGCCAGCCATCGGTTACTCCAGTTGACCACAACTGTCAAAATATTATGGCTGAACGCTTAGAAAAAATTGGCTTCAATATTGAATCTATGCGTTTTGATGATGTTGATAATTTATGGGCGCGCAAAGGCACTGAGTCTCCTGTATTTTGTTTTGCAGGACATACTGATGTCGTTCCTACAGGCAATTTAGACGCATGGAACTCCGATCCATTTGCCCCTGAAATTCGTGATGGTAAACTCTACGGACGTGGTAGTGCAGACATGAAAACGGCTTTAGCAGCTATGGTGGTTGCCTCTGAACGTTTTGTTGCAAAGCACCCTGACCACAAAGGGTCGATTGCATTTCTGATTACTTCTGATGAGGAAGGTCCATCTATTAACGGTACAGTTAAAGTGATTGAAACATTAGAAGCACGCAATGAAAAAATGACTTGGTGCTTGGTCGGTGAACCATCAAGTACCCATCAATTAGGTGATATTGTCAAAAATGGTCGCCGTGGTTCATTAAATGCCGTCTTGACAGTCAAAGGAAAGCAAGGTCACGTGGCTTACCCACACCTTGCGATTAACCCGATTCATATAGCATCTAAAGCCGTTGCAGAACTTTGCGATACCGTATGGGATCAAGGTAACGAATACTTCCCTGCAACTTCTTTTCAAGTATCTAATATTCAAGCAGGTACAGGTGCGACCAATGTTGTTCCTGGAACGATGACCGTAACTTTCAATTTCCGCTATTCAACAGAAGTAACCGCAGAAGAGTTGAAAGCACGTGTTTTAGAGCTTTTAGACCGTCATGGTTTAGATTACGACATCAAATGGACACATTCAGGTTTACCTTTCCTCACCCCTGTTGGTGAACTGGTCAACTCTGCGAAAAATGCCATACGTAATGTAACTGGAGTTGAAACTGAACTTTCGACCTCTGGTGGTACATCTGATGGTCGTTTTATTGCTCCTACAGGCGCACAAGTTCTTGAACTTGGCGTTTTAAATGCCAGCATCCACCAAATTGATGAACATGTGAATGTCGCGGACCTAGAACCACTTGCTGAAATTTACGAACAAATTTTAGAAGGGCTTTTAGCATAAGACTTTCAATAAAAAAGGAACTCATCTGAGTTCCTTTTTTATTGAGTACAGATTTAAGTAGATAAACCTAAACTTGCCTGAATTTGATTTAAATTCGGGATGTGATACAACTCTTCACCCATACGTACCAGTTGAAACACTGTAGGGTCATTCGCTGGCGTTTCATCATCTACAATTTCAGAAATACGTAAACGAATCGACTTCGGCATCTCATTACACATTAAAGCAAAACGTTGAGACGCATCATCTCCTTCAATCACCAATGCCACACCTTCCGTCTGTTCAGGACGATTCACGGCATAGACGGGTAGATGTAGATCATGCCACTCTACAGTTTTAACCTGCGTATCACTATCGAGTGCAGACAGTACAATATTTTGTGGTAATAACATGGAATTTTTTCCATGGCATTCAATGATATAAGCATCAATAAAACCTGTTGATACCGTAATCAGATATTGCAGCTCTTGCTGGCTGATTTGCTCATTCATGGTCTTTGAAACATTTGCATTCATTTATTTACCCCTGCTTTTCAGCAAGTAACTGCTGAATGTTGGCAAGTAATTCTGCTTCTTGGAATGGTTTGCCCATGTAGTGCGTCACACCCAAGCTGAAAGCACGTTCACGGTGTTTTTCACCCGTACGTGATGTAATCATAATGATTGGTAAGTTCTGATGAATTTCATGGTGACGTACCAAGTTGGTCACTTCGAAACCATCCATACGCGGCATCTCAATATCTAGTAACATCAAGTCCGGTTTAACATTCTCGAGTTGCTCCATAGCATCGACACCGTCTTTTGCCGTCACAATATCAAAGCCTTGTCGCTCCAATAAACGTGACGTTACCTTACGCACCGTCACTGAGTCATCCACAATCATGACTAATCTGCGTGTATCTTGATGGCGACCAAAATCACGTTGATCTGTTGCATGCGTGACACGCTTAGTACTGAGGATCTGACGTGCAATATTCTGACCGTCTAGAATCAAGCAAACATGTCCATCACCAAGAATCGTCGCACCCGCAATTGCACCGATACTTGCAAACTGTTGACCGATTGGTTTTACAACAATTTGTGCACGCGAACCAATCAACTGATCAACCAATAATGCAATCGTTTGTCCACTGTTCCCTTTAATTAAAAGTACTGGTAGTGAATGACCAATATTACTCAAACGAGGAATCGGCTGATTAGACAAGAACTCAGAGAGATAACGTAGTTTATAATTTACGCCATCAATTTTGAATTGGTCATCTTTACTATGGAAATAAGTATCTAAAGCCGTTGGAGCAATACGTACAATACGGTCAATCTGTGCCAATGGAATCGCATATTGTTGATCACCTGCTTTCACCATCAAGGCATCGCTCACCGCAACCGTGGTCGGTACGCGAATAATGAAGGTTGTGCCAGAGCCAATTTCCGATTCAACAGTAACATGCCCACCTAGCGCCTTAATTTCACTTTGTACAACATCAAGACCTACACCACGGCCAGAAATTTGCGTCACTTCTTTAGCCGTACTGAATCCAGGGTGGAAGATAAACTGTAAAATCTCCTGTTTATCTAGTACTTGGTCGGCTTTAATTAGGCCTAAGTTTAATGCTTTGGCTTTGATCGTACTTTCATCAATACCCTTACCATCATCTTTGAAGGTAACGATAACATCTGTTCCTTGGCGGCTAATGTTGAGTTCAATTTGACCAGTCACTGATTTTTTCGCAGCAATACGCTGTTCCGCATCTTCAATACCGTGGTCAATCGCGTTACGCAACATGTGCTCAAAAGGCGTAACCAACCGCTCAAGAATAGTACGGTCTAATTCACCTTCTGTATTGTGTACGATCAAGTCTGTCGGACGGTTCAAAGTCGATGCCGTCTGACGCACAATACGTTGTAAGCGCGGCAGCATACGTGAGAATGGAACCAAACGCGTACGCATTAAACTTTCTTGGATTTCTGCCTGAATGCGTGACTGTTGTAATAACAAGCCTTCAGCATCACGAATTTTCTCAGCCAAAGTGCTCTTAAAGTCAACCAAATCCGAAGCTGACTCAGCGAGAGATTTAGATAATTGATTCAACGATGAATATTGGTCCATTTCCAATGGGTCAAAGTCTGTATAACGCGAATTCTCAGAACCATGCTTCGCGATAATTTGGCTCTCAAGCTCACCTTCCATTCGACGCAACTGATCGGCCAAACGTTTAATGGCAAGTTCCATCTCGTTTAAGGTATTGCCAAGTTGACCTAAGTCCATCTCAATACGCGAACGGTTAATCGCATTTTCACCTGATAAATCAATCATTTTCTCAACCAAATCGGCTGAGATACGAATCATCTCATTACCACTATCCAAGTGAGTTGTTTCTTTCCACTCACCCATCATAGCTGGCGGTTCAGTGCCATCACCCTGTACAAACTCAAAACTTGGCGCTGCATTGAGCAAATCTATTTGCGTTACACGCGTCGGCAATTGGGCAATAACATCGACATAGTCAACAGATGCCAAACTATTTTTCAAACCATCATAATTACTAAAATCACGTTTGAATATGGCTTGCTTCAACCAGACAAACGCAGTTTGCAATAATGGGTCATAAACATTAGAACTAAAATTATGTACCGCAAATTGCTCAAAAATTGTTTCAAGTTCATAAGCAATTGCAGCAACTGGTTCGTTCTCTGCCATACGTGCGCCACCTTTTAAACTGTGGGCAGCACGTTGTAATTGAAGTAACACACTACGGTCACTACGCTGTTCAGTCCATTGCTTCAGTAAGCCATCGGTGGACGCTAAAATTTCTTCAGCCTCTTCCAAGAAAGTTTCTTCAACAATTGATGAAATACTTGTATCGTCAGTTTCATCCGTAGTTACAGCAACAAATTGCTCAGATGCGAGCACTTCACCTGATTCAACTGGCACAGACAAGTCTGCATCAAGTGTAATTGACTCACCCAAAGGAAGTGCTTCGTTCTCAGGGAAAGTTTGTGCATCAAAATCTATCGTCGATGAAGTCTCATCATCGCTGGTCTGCACAGCCACATCCTCAACCGATGCAATTGCCTCAGCTAGAGGTTCAGCAGCCGTCGCAACCGTACCATCAACCAAAGTTTGGATATTGTGTAAGACATTGATGGTTGCTGTGGCTAGATAATCGACTTTCTCTGTTCGAATAACTTGAATACGGTCTGCGACATCATCCTGCACCAAACGAATGATGCTAATCAACTGTGGTGTTGTTTGAATTTGCTGACGAATCACACGCTCATAAATAGATTCTAATTCATGTGCAATTGAACCAATAAATGATGCAGAAATCATATTTGCACCACCTTTTAAGGTATGCAAATAACGCATTAAATTATTGAGTGCAGTTGTATCATTGCCATTTTTAGACCAAGTATTGAGATCTTGGTCCATACCCATCAATAATTCTTCGGCTTCTTCTAAGAAGATATCCAGCAAATCATCATCAAAGTCAGTATTTGAAGTGTTCGATTGTTTGTACTGATGATCGGACGCAATCTGTTGCGAAATTTGTGCAAGATCAAGACTTGGTTGAGATGTATTGCTCGCTACAATGCCTTCATCAACTGCCTCTACCGTTGCAGCTTCTACAGATTCGATATCTTGTTGTACAAAGGCTGTTAAGTCACTCAACACTTTATGAACATCATCGGTAAGGATGACACGTTGACCAGCAGCTAAGGTATCGAATAAGTGGATAAACTCTTGATGTGCCTGACCAAATAACTCATACGCATAATCCACATTGAGTAATTCTGGCTTTTCCAGTAAGGCTTGATAACTTGCATACAACTCAGAGGTAAACTCATGAATCCCTTGCGCAGCACGGTTATTTGTAAATTCTACCAGTTGTTTCGCTTGCTCACTCAAGTGCTGAATATATTCTGGATACTCTGCTTTTGCACGCTGATCAAACTCAAATTCTGTATCCAGTAAAAGATCAATATTTAATTCGATTAATTTTGAAACCATCCCTTGAGGGTTCAGTTCATTATCTATCTCTTCAAGACTAAAACCATAGTTATCCCAAGCCGTACTAAAAGTTGAATAAATGACTTCAAGCTGCTCGTTACTACCACGCCCAAGAACATGTAAATAATCACGTACAAATTCGGCATACTGGGTGAGTAACGAAATTTCCTTAGAGGTTGAAACAATTTCTTCTTGCACCAGTGTTTTAAATAGATTTTCAACTTTTGAGCTAGCATTAAATACATGCTCAATTTGCGCCATAGACGAGCTACCACGCAAAGTATGTAAGGCACGGATTAACCCATTGTAATCTTGTACTTTAGTTTCATCAGCATTTAGGAATTGATCAATCGTCTCTAAGTGATCTTCCGCTTCTTCAATGAAGATCGACAATGTTTCCTCAAGAACTTCGTGTTCCGGATGATCAGAATTGATTGCAGCTTCTTCAAATTCAACGACACGCTCAATGCCTTCAGCATCACCAAGCTCCAACCCTGTTAATACATCATAATCATTTAAATGATTAGATAACTGTAGGAGCTCTTCTAAGGCAGGTTCTAAACTCTGATTTTGCTGTAACTGTTGACCAATTAAGACGAGAGGTCGCAAATCTAGCTCAGTTTGTTCGACATTCTTAAAAATGGGATACAGTTTATATTGATAAATTTTAAATACTGTTTTAGCAAATTTCTGAATTGTGGCAGAGATGGGTACTACACCTGAAATCACACGATTCAAGGTATCTTCAACTGCCCATGCGGTTTCGCCAGCTGACTTTGCTCCCACCATCCGACCAGACCCTTTTAAGGTATGGAAATGACGACGAATGCTCACCAATGTCTCTTGATGTGTTGGTTCAGCGTACCACTTTTCGAATAATGGATCTAATTCAACGAAAATTTCTTCAATTTCTTCAACAAAAATTTCAAGAATTTCTGCATCTTGATCTAGATAACTATCTTCCGGAAGCGTTGTCGTTTCAACTAAATGTTTTAATATTTCTTTCATAGCTAGGCTTCTTGCGTTGTCAGCTACCCAAAACAGGTGCATAAACTTCATTATAACCATCACCAGAAACCTGACTTTGTAGACAAAGCCGGTTTAAGCTGATGTGATATCCTGATTTCGGCATGCCACTCAAATTTTGAGTCACATGCCTCCCCCAAAGCAAATGCTTAATCAGGTAATTTAAAGTCAGTTACAGACTCACGTAATGCTTCTGCCATGTTGGCAAGTTCGGATACCGAACGTGCTGTATCGAAAGTCGCACTCGTTGTTTGTGAGGTAATTTCTTGTACGACATTCATCGTCGTTGCAATATGACCTGCAGACGCTGACTGAAGTTTTGCAGCATCAGAAATGCTTGCAATCAATTTCGCCAAGTTACCTGATACGTTCTGAATCTCATCCAGTGCAACACCAGCATCTTTAGACAAGTTGGCACCGCGTACAACCTCAGACGTGGTTTGCTCCATTGAAATTACAGCTTCGTTGGTATCGGTCTGAATCGTTTTTACCAGTGTTTCAATTTGCTTTGTCGCTGAAGCTGAACGTTCTGCAAGACGCTGTACTTCATCTGCAACCACGGCGAAACCACGGCCTGCTTCACCAGCCATAGATGCTTGGATCGCTGCGTTTAAAGCCAAGATGTTCGTTTGGTCTGCAATATCGTTAATTAAGGCAACGATGTTACCAATTTCTTGAGAAGACTCACCCAAACGCTTAATACGTTTAGAGGTTTCTTGAATCTGTTCACGAATGATATCCATACCTTCAATTGAACGGTTTACAACATCAGCACCATTTGCTGCAATTTGTACAGAACGTTCTGCTACCACGGCTGACTCTTCAGCATTCGAAGATACTTGGTCAATAGACATTGCCATTTCATTAATCGCAGCAGATGCGCCCGCAATTTCTTGCGCTTGGTGTTCTGATGCTTCTGCCAACTGGTTAGTAATACCTTGTGTACTTGCTGTATATTGCGCAACCTCTTGAGAAGTTTCTGTAATACGAGATACTAGGTCACGTAACTGGTCAATCGCAAAGTTGATGGAGTCAGCAATGGCACCTGTAAAGTCTTCAGATACTGTCGCATGCGAACGTAAGTCACCATCTGCAAGGTCAGCAATCTCATCCAACAAACGTAGAATCGCGTTTTGGTTACGGTCATATTCATCTTGAAGACGTGATACACGTTTTTTATCTGACTCGCCACGAAGTACAAGTAATTTGAATACACAGAACAAGAATGCGATCAGCGCTAAAATTAGACCCAATGCAGGAATCGCAATCGCTAAACCAGTACCACCTGATAACTTATTCAAATTGGTTAGCAACGTGTCTGATTGTTCAAAAATAGATGATGATGCTTGACGTACTTTAACGATTTGAGATGAGTTTTTTAGTACTGTTGCCGCTGCAGATTTCAATACATCATCATATTCAGACTGAATACTGGTTAGAGAGTCGCGCATTTCAGGATCATTAATCCGTTCCACACCTAAGTCAGCACTGCCATTTAACTGCGCATTTAGGTAAGAAGCGAAAGTTTCTGTATCTGAGCTAAAGTCATCTGCAGATTCACGTGAGTTGTCTGAACCCGTCAATACCGAACCAATCGAACGAAGAATACGTTCAGCAATGAATACTTGGTTCTTTGCAATCACGACTTGGTTGGCTGGCACATTTTGACGTGCCATTTGGTCAACCATTAAGTTATATTCGGCCTGAATACCAGGAATTGTTTCACTAATTGCGATGTTGGTATCATACAATTGATTAATAATTTTTTGTTGTGAGGCAATTAAATCAATATTTGCAGAAACTTTCGTCCACTGCGCATCTACTTCACGTAGCGCATCTGTACTTGCATGAATATCTTTAACAATTTCTAGGTTTTCAGCAAACGACTTTTGCGATTCGGTCAATTTTTTAATCGCTTCAGGCGTACCTGATGCTGTAGCTTCTGTCGCTTGACGTGAAATGGTTTGAGATAAAAGTCGTAACTCACCCACACTACGGGTAAATTCGTTATTTCGCGGTACGCTATAGAATAGGTACAACAGTAGGAAAATTGCTAAAACAATACAAAATGCTGCACCCAAAATTAATGGCTTGGACTTTTCACTATCACCAAATACACGTGAAAACTGTTCCGTCTGCGATTGAATTTTTGCTACTAAAGCATTTCCACCTGAGCGGTTCGTGCTTCCATCTGTATTTTTCTTTTTAAGTTTAAAGCCCATGCAGCTTCTCCCCGATTTACGCCCTTATATTTTCGTGCGCGACAATGATATTAATTTATAAATTTTATAGATGCGTTCATATACTTTGGATTGTCTAATAAGCGACTGAATAAGAAAACATGCCATTGTTGGTTATGTTGATGGAAATACCCTTGGCAATATTCTTTTAAGTTTTGATCTAAATCATCATGCTTAGAAAAAAAACTCTTCTTATTAAAGTGCTGAATCCCCAGAACCTGATCTACAACTAAACCGACATAGTGGTCATTGTGACTTATACAGAGTACTTTTTGAGTTGGTGAATACGTACTACGATGCCCCGACATGTAATGCGCCAAGTCAGCAACAGAGAGTAAACGTCCTCGAATATTTGCCAAACCGACAACCCAAGGTTGGGTATTTGGCACTAAAGTATATTTCGGAGGATAAATAACCTCTGCCACCTCACCTAATGGAGCAACAAAATATTGCCCCATCATTTCAAAAGCAATGCCCGACCAGCGGTTTACCTCATTTTCGTTTGAAACGTAGTTTTTATTGCCACGTTTAGCAAGTCGAAGTAATTCGATAAATCCATTTGCTGCCATAGAGCTTATCCTGCATTCAGGTGTTGCTTAATCACATCAATCAATTGGTTTTCATCAACAGGCTTAGTCAAATAATCACATGCCCCCTGACGCTTACCCCATACACGGTCAGTTGCCTGATCTTTAGTACTGACAATCACCACAGGAATGTGTTTTGTGGTTGCACCACGCGCAATTTGACGTGTTGCCTGGAAACCATTGACGCCTGGCATCACCACATCCATCAACACTAGATCAGGAAGTTCTGCCTGTGCCATGGTCACACCATCTGCACCATTTGACGCTTCAATCACCTCAAAACCGTGTTTCCCCAAAATTTCTTTAAAGCGGAATGTTTCAGTAGGTGAGTCATCCACAATTAAAATACGTGCCATAAATTTCCCCAATTACACTTATATTATTTATGCTGAAACGTGGTTACGAATCGCATTTAATAATTCATCTTTACTAAATGGCTTTGTTAAATATTCATCTGAACCTACGACACGCCCTTTGGCTTGGTCAAATAGACCATCTTTGCTAGAGAGCATCACGACAGGAATGTTTTGATAATTCTGTGAATTCTTGATTAATGCACATGTTTGATAGCCATCCAGACGTGGCATCATGATGTCGACAAATACAATATCAGGATTTGCTTCTGCAATTTTTGACAATGCTTCAAAACCATCTACAGCAGTCACAACCTCACAACCTTCGCGTTGTAATAATGTTTCGGCTGTGCGACGAATAGTTTTTGAATCATCAATGACCATCACTTTAAGATTCTGGAATTTATCGTCCATTTTATATGACCCTTCCCATTTTTAGAATGTTTGTAGAAACAGATTCGTAGACGTTTTACAAGTTACGTACACTTTTAACATATATTTACTTATATTTTCAACGAACAGTTTCAGCATAAAACCACACTTCATCTCCTTTTTAAGAACGGCTTCACACTTTCCGACACACGTCGATTTTTTTTTGACTGATTATATTTTTTATTCCTAAATTTAGGACTAATATAGCACCATTTATTGCTTTTAAATAAGTAATTTAGTCAACTTTAAATGGGGGTATCAATGCTTAGGGAGTTTAATTACAAACTTGCTTTGATCGTGAAAAAAATGATGACTGCAAAAGTCATTTTACTGACTTTGCTTAGTGTACAAAGCATCATGGTCATGGCCGATCCGCCTAAAGCAGTCTGGTATCGTTATTACGATAGTAAAGGTATCGCCAATGTTAGTAGTACGGTGACACCAGATCATATTAGATATGGATATGAAGCGCTCGATACGAATATGCAAGTGATTCAACGGGCACGGCCATACAACGCCAAAAAAGATGCACAATACGCACCCCAAGGAGCTATCGCTGCAAAGCAACGGGATGCTGATCTAAAACTAAAACGTGCTTATACCAACAGTCAAGTAGCAACAGAAAAACGGAATACGGCACTTTCATATATTTTAAAACAAATTAAATTTCAACAAGATGAACTAAAGCAATTACAAAATGACCGAATTGGTTTTTTACGCCAAGAAAAAGAAAATATGCGTAAAGGTAAAAGTAATCCAAAACCACTACAAGATATGCTTGATTATAATTCAAAAAATATTGTGATGAAAAAAGAGCAAATACAGTCATTACAAAGTAACTACCGTAGTACAAAAGCCGAATACGACAGAATTATTGCTCGCTTAAAAACATTTGAATAATTGCACTTGATATAAGGACTTTATTTAATAAAGACAATATTGTGGTAAAAGGATCATAAGCTATAAAAGTATCTCTATTTTTCATTCCAACTCAGGCATGATTATACTTATTGCTCAATGTTTACCCTGCTGATCTCTTTACTCTACCAACTCAAAAATTGAACTTATGATTAATAAGCGGTCAATCATTGCGTTCACGATGACTACAGCACAAATACTCTTAAAAGCCTCTCCCAATGAACGATAGTCGAAGTGAATCCTCCTCTCACGTTCAGGTTAAGGCCAAATACTGAATCATATATCAATGGCATATCCAGTGATTGGCCGTATCATTCCACTCTTACTATTTACCTCAGTAATCGTTTCTATGATCTGCACTTCTTTAGATAACTTTAAGAACCTTATGCTGCGTCAAGTACATAAAATCATGTCATAATAATCCGCATTTCTCTGAGGTGACATCAACATGTCGCTTCATTTTTCATTGTATACTCTTTGACTTTCAAAGTTTAAAATTTTAGGACAGTTTCCATGCGCGCGAGTCGCTTTTTATTTGCAACGTTAAGAGAAACCCCAAATGACGCAGAAGTGATTTCACATCAACTGATGCTACGTGCTGGGATGATTCGTAAATTGGCTTCAGGTTTATATACTTGGCTGCCGATGGGCGTTCGCGTATTAAATAAAGTTGCAGCGATCGTTCGTGAAGAAATGAACAAAGCGGGTTCACTGGAAGTTTTCATGCCCGTAACGCAACCTGCTGCATTATGGGAAGAATCAGGTCGTTATATCCAATACGGCCCTGAGCTCTTACGTTTTAACGACCGTCATGGCAACCCGTTTGTTCTTGGTCCGACACACGAAGAAGTGATTACCGATCTTGCGCGTAATGAACTCAAAAGCTACAAACAATTACCAGCAAACTTCTATCAAGTCCAAACCAAATTCCGTGACGAAATTCGTCCACGTTTTGGTGTAATGCGTTCACGTGAATTCATCATGAAAGATGCTTATTCTTTCCATGCAAACCAAGAATCACTGCAAGAAACCTATGACATCATGTATGATGCATACTGTAAAATCTTTACCCGTTTAGGTTTAGATTTTCGCCCAGTCCAAGCCGATACAGGCTCTATTGGCGGTTCAGGTTCTCATGAGTTCCACGTGTTGGCATCAAGTGGTGAAGATGATATCGCTTTCTCAACTGAATCAGACTATGCAGCGAATATTGAGATGGCTGAAGCTGTTTTAGTGGGCGAACGTGCTGCTCCAACTCAAGCTTTGGAAGTGGTTGATACACCAAATCAAAAAACTATTGCAGATGTATCAAACTTCTTAAAATCTGATCCAGCTCACTCTGTAAAAGCCTTGTTAGTGCAAGGTATTGCAGCCGAAGACGGCCAAGCAACACCAGTTGTAGCCTTGTTCTTACGTGGTGATCACGAGTTAAATGAAATTAAAGCTGAGAAACACCCGCGCATTGCCTCTCCATTAACTTTCGCAACTGAAGAACAACTTGCTACACTTGGTTTAACAGCAGGTTTCTGTGGACCACAAGGTTTAGTTGAAAAAGGCTTAACTGTAATTGTTGACCGTGCTGCATCTGTTCTTTCTGACTTCGTTGCAGGTGCAAATGAATTGGATAAACACGTTACAGGTCTCAATTGGGAGCGCGACGCACAGTTTACTGAAGTTTATGACCTCCGTAATGTAGTTGAAGGCGATCCATCACCAGATGGTCAAGGTACGCTACAAATCAAACGTGGTATCGAAGTAGGTCATATCTTCCAATTAGGTCAAAAATATTCAGAAGCTTTAGGCTGTAAAGTTCTAGGCGAAGATGGTAAACCATTCACTGTAACCATGGGTTGTTACGGTATTGGAGTTACGCGCGTAGTTGCTTCAGCAATTGAGCAAAATTTTGATGAAAAAGGGATTATTTGGCCTACAGCCATTGCACCATTTGAAATTGCGATTGTGCCAATGAACGCCCATAAATCTCCACGGACGCTGGAAGCAGCTGAAGCTTTATACACTGAACTTACAGTAGCAGGTTTCGATGTTTTACTGGATGACCGTAACGAACGTCCAGGCGTAAAATTCTCCGATCTTGAGCTTACAGGCATTCCTCATCGCATTGTAATTGGTGAAAAAGGCCTAGATGCAGGTACTTTTGAATATAAAGGCCGTCGTGATGCAGACTCTGTAAATATTTCGAAAGAAGAATTACTCGAAAAAATTGCAAAATAATTTCGAAATTAGAAATCCCGCACAGGTTGCGGGATTTTTTTGCAATTTAGTTTTTAGCAAAACTTTAATCCGCCATAACAGTTTGGCCTAAAATTTTGCCCCTGCAAGGTTAAGTTAGTCAATGGAAAATCCAATGTAGTCGTCATAGGCACATTACCAACAACAAGCGCAGAACCACCAACACATCCTGTCAAAAGATTGCCACAATTTCGTGGATTATCAGTCAAGTCTTTATTAATTCCCGCAATGGTTTGTTTTAGAACTTCATTGGTGATCGCCACTTTAGTCGTTGGGCTTAAACTGCCTAGTTCCACTTCATCTTCCATCGCTAACCACCAACCCTTATTTGCTCCGACGGCAGCTCCAGTCCATAAAACATCTTGAGATTGTAAGGACAATGAAGCAGGATTATTTAAATATAATGCATGAATTAAACCCAGACTTTGATTTACAGTAATGTCCGTTTTCAGGCCTGTAATATTACCTGAGACTTGTTTATCTAAATTTAATAGACCTAATACCTTCGCGGTTAGTTGTCCGCTAAAGTCAATTTGACCAACTGTACCACTGCCTTTCAAAGTCACGTCTTTCATTCGAGTTCCAGATACAATTGTAGAGTTAATAGTAAAAGGCGCCGAAGTAGAAGATAAGTTTAAATTATAATTATTAGAGGTATAGGAAATACTTTGACACGGATCTAAGAAGCCATCTTGGCATGTAGTCCCCGAACTGCTACCAAAGAGTCGTCCTTCAACGACACCATTTATTGTTAAATTGGTATCTGCATAGGTCATACTGCGGGCTTCAGTCACAGCTGTGCCTGTTGCAGTTTTGGTTTTCATATAGCCACTAAATGTATTAATGCCATTCGGTGTCGCACTATTTTCCGTGCCAAGTGTCATTAAACCTTTAATCTTTTCAGCACTCAAACGAAAACCCAGTACTTCACGTGTAGCAGCAGAAGTTGGGTTTTTAATAGCGAATTGAATAAATGGATTTGTAATTAAGGCAGAAGTTGCTGCACGCTCATCAGCGGTATAGTTTGAGTTATCAGGAAGTCCACTCAGTGAAATATGATCTATATCAATATCACAGCTACTCGCGCGAATTGCATTATTATCACCACCACAGCCCAATTGTAGCTTTTTAATATTGGCATTCAATTCCATTTCTGCACTAAGAGCCAACTTATAAAAACCAATGTTTGATTGATTATATGTTTTCCCTTGTGCATCTGTTGTATTTGTCCCCTGCTGAAACTCGAGATTTATCAAAGATTGGCCTTCAATTTCTGAAAGTTCCTCATCATTTAAAGCAGTCATCGCATAACTTTGACTCAAACCCAAAGTTGCAGTAATCAAAACTGAGATTAAAGACTTATTCATCTTACTTATTCCTTGTCTTTCTTTTTATCGAGGAGTAATACCCAATGTGCTACGCATAGCTCCACCCGTAATGGCAATATCTGCAACTTTCTGCATTGTTCCTGTTGGAGACAGTGCAACTTCTGCTCTAAAGGCAGCCCCTTGTCCACCCACTAATGCCTTATGGTTAAATTGCACTTGGTTGTCGATAACAACTGAATCCTTTTGCATGTGAATTTTTCCATTAAAACCTAAGTGACCTTGCATTTTATTCAAGTTAATACTAGAGGTTTTAGAGGTTGTCCCATTACTGTCCGTATTGCTTAAACTAATAAAACTCCCTTTCTTACTTTCATTACTCTGATCTAAGCTACTTAAAGTATTAAATTCAAAATTTGATTTAAATGACAAATAATTGGTCTGAGGAGTTCCACCTATCGCCTCAAGCCCCGGAATAATGAAAAGCTCACCTTTACCATCCAACATAAATGCAATAGACGTCAGTACATCTTCTTTTCGAGAAAAATTATTAATCGGAACGACTTCTTTAGCACAAGTGCTTACACCTGCTGGACAGCTATATAAGGACCCAGGGAGTTGACCGATTGCTATTTCTGCACTGGCAGCAAATAATAAATTATCTGCTTTGATATAGATCTCATTCTCATTAAAACCAATAACACCATTGGCTTTAAAATATGAATCAATATTTCTTAAGCCTGCATAGTAGTTCACCTCTTCGCCATGCTGACTCATGGCACCATCAATCACAATAATAGACGTTGTTTTCGGATTACCCTGACTATCTTCCCCATAACCGTCTGTCGATACCGCAATGTCGTATCCTAAGCCGTCCTTAACAGTTCCAGCAGTATTGGTATATTTCTTTGCAAAAAAAGCAGCATTAGCATTCAAGTTATAAATTGGAATGCCTAAGCCCCATGTTCCCTCATTAGTGTTATTCACCGCGATTGAATTATCTGAAATAAACCGTGCTTTACGGGCAATCGCTTGAAAATCCATCCCACGCACGGCAATAAATGCCATGTTTGATGCATTCGCTGTCGGTGAAGGGTTGTATGTCAGCTCATAATTTTGTGCGCCCAATATATTCTTGATTTGATCATTAATCACAAAGCCCATAGCATTAGAACGAATGTTATTAATATAAATCTGACCAAAATCAATATAAGCATTTTGACTCGTTAAAGCTGAGTTAGGATCAGTAGATGTACGTACATTGAGTGGCGCTAAGTTTGAAAACTCAATAGCATAACTACCAGTTCCCGTATGTCCCAATTCAAATGTGGTTGGTGCTACAGCTCCAAGTAAACTATTTCCCGTACGCGTAAAATCGGCTGCAACGTTTAAATGCACACCACCCGCATTTTTAAAAGCATAACCCGTAGATGCTGTAGTCTCACTTTCTTGAACATTGCCATTAATCCGATTGACCGTATTAAACTTAGCAATCCCAGTCTGATCTGCATTGAACGCAATCTTGCCATTCGTTAATGCCCCCGATGCTCCGATTCGAATTAAATTTCGTTGAGTTGAGTTTTCTGAACCGTAGCGCATATCAACATTTAAACCAGGGTTTGTTGCAGTACCACTGCGACTCCCATGTACATCGGTCTTATCTTCAACACGCCCAAGTACAATAAGATTATCACCAAGACTCCCTTTGGATGTGAGTACAATACCTTCAGCGTCATCAATATATAAATAGCCATCTGCCGATAAATTAAAGTTCAAATCTTTCAAAGTTAAATTTTGATCACCCTGCCCATAACTGATACTGGCATTTTGTAATTTAAAATCTAAATGTGCTTTCGAATCACGGTTGAATAAGCCATTTGTCGTGGTTAAATACACTTCAAAAGGTGAAATGGTTGATAACTTCAAGCTTCCTAAATTTTGATCGGTTTCACCTGTTGCACAATTCGGCGAACATACCAACATAATTTGAGCAGCAGTTGCGGTAAATGGCGATACACTGGCAGAAAGCTGTATGCCCACACCTTGTGTACCATTGGCTAATTGTGTAGTTCCAACATCGAAATCAAGTTTAGATTGAATATTGTTATAACCATTAGCAGCTTTAATCTCTATATTGTGTAAGCCTGTTTTGACGGGCATCTGGCCAACTTCTGCTGGGTCAACCCAATTTAGTTGCTTAATCTGAATTTTTGATGCTTCGTGCGTAATAGAAATGCCATCTTGACCAGTCACATCACTTAAAGTTTGGTCATTTAAAGCCTGTAATGCATAGCTTTGATTCGCCGCGCAAATGCATAGTGTCAGAAGGTTTAATTTTATTATTTTATGCATTTCAATATCCTTTTGAAACTTTATGACTAGCAGCGACTACTCGCAGTACCTGAACAGTTATAGCTAAAGATTTTTAGATTTCCATCTAGGTGCAAATTCCCATGTACATTGAGCCCCATAAACCCTTGCTCTTGGCCTTTGTCGAAGTTGGGTACTGATTTGGTCGTGCCATAGCCATTGTAGGTTGCGGTATTAAAATAGCCCTGATCACCACTTTCAACTGAAAGACTAGCAAAGCCCAAATTACGGATTTTTAATGGTTTATCATCAAAAAACTTGAGTAGCATCGCAGTTTGTGGTTTTCCATCTCTATTCAGAAGTGTAGTCCCTTCCAGTGAAAATTTATCAATTTGCATCGTTCCTTGAAATTGCTTAAATACCAGCCACTTTTGCTGCCCATTTTCTTTATGATTATTTGGGGAAATGGCTATACGGCAGAGTTCTAATAAAGCACAGTCTTGGTTTGCTCGCATTTGATAATATGCTTCCGTCACAATTGCTCGCCCATTCGCATCAACTCCATTAGTCTTAGAGATAGAATTAAGACTCATGTCATTGGCATATTGATGGTTAATCGAGAGTGTTAAGCTTAAATCCGCCCCTCCCTGACCAGTAACACCCACCAATTCAGTATTATCCAGGTCAACCAAGCCAGCTTGAGATAACATCGGACTAGAGATCAACATGGCTATACATATTTTTTTAATCATGTCAGTCCCCTACAAACCTGTGGTCTTAATTTTAAAATGCTGAATCAACACACCATCAATAGCCACAGAACCCAAGTTCACAGGTGTTGCTGTTCCTGTTCCACGAAATACCACACCTGTAGAATTGGTCGCTGTATTGGCTTTTAAGGTGTTGCTGGTTGGATCGCGTGTCACGCTACCGATTGAAATACTGCTGTGTGTTGCATTATTCCCTTGATAATTGACAGCTGTAGAGCCTGCACCTGTTTGTACGATATTTGAACCACAATACGCTACATTACAAGTTGAGCCTTTATATTCAGTACTGGTTCCACCTTCCACATCTGGATAATAGGTATAAATCTGTTTATATATCTCTGGAACTTTGGGTATACGGGTAACTTCAAGAATAATATTTCGCCCTTCAGAACCAACAACAAAAGGTTGGTACATATTCCCCAAAACCAAATTAATGTTAGGACTGTATAAATAAAGCCCCTCACTCGCATCAAAGATAGGAGCCAGTGAACGATCTAAAGCAGGAGTAACAGCAGTACCATCATTGGTTGTAGCTGTGCTGATTCGAAATGCTTTGGAGTTTAACAACGATTTATTCGCATCGGTATTTTCATAAACCAGCCCTGATGGATCATCATTCGTATTAATCCGAAGTAAGCTCGCCATCCCAAAAGTCTTGTTTTGTTGATCTAGGGCAGATGCTTGTGTCTGAAATAAACGTATTTGTGAACCATTTAGACTTAACCCATTGGCAACCGCTTGCAAACGAATGCGTTGGTCTACCCTCAAATCAGGATCAGCTGCCGCATTTGTTGTCGTTGGCGCACCAGTAATCGGATCGACTTTATTTTGAGAATTCCAACTCCGAGAAAAGGCATCTAACCATAAGCCTAATTTAATATTGTTATCTGTTTCACTGGCCAAAACTGTCGCCAAAGGGGCCTCTAGCCCCAGAAAACTCACATCAGCACTTGCATTTGACTGTTGAAATTGTTTAATGCCCGTAGCAGTTCCTGCACGAAATAACCAAGGGTTAACGTCACTTCCCCATGTGAAGCCCTGATTGCTAAAACGACTGTTGGCATTATTATCAGATTTTGAAAGAGCTAAACCATAAATGAAAATATCAGCCTTGGTTCGCTTCGTAGTCAGATCATCGGCATTTGTATACTTAGAATAATTTTCACCGATCGGAATAATCCGAATAAAGCCTGTATCATACTGTTGTGGATTAGCAACACCTCGATTATAACTCGAGGCTGTCGACATATCATTAGGTCCCTGAAAGACCATTTTAAAATTTTCAGGAAGTAATGCAATGCCCTCACCTGTAGTATCCGCTAGATGTTCATCTGAGAGTGACTCAAGCGCAAAAGTAGACTGCGTCAGCATAAGTCCGACAAGACTAGCTAAACAGGATTTTTTAAGCCCTGTAGAATAAATACGATTCGTCATCTCGACCATCCTTATTATTTGATGCTCCGCATCTTTTATGTACTGCATCCTTTGCTTGGCATTCTACTTTGCGCACTATAATTTTTATTTGCGTCAACCAAAGCACCTTAAATTCTTAATTTATTATGCTGAAACTCACACTAAATGCAAAACCAACTGTCCGATAATATTTATTTTCCGATGAATGAATTGACATAAAAAAAGCGGATCAATGATCCGCTTTCTTATATATCAAAAACTTAGGTCTTCGGCAAAGTCACACCTGTTTGTCCTTGGTACTTACCACCACGGTCTTTATACGACGTTTCACACACTTCGTCAGATTCGAAGAACAACATCTGTGCCACACCCTCACCCGCGTAAATACGTGCAGGTAGATTCGTTGTGTTCGAGAACTCTAAAGTAACATGACCTTCCCACTCAGGCTCAAGCGGTGTCACGTTTACGATAATACCGCAACGTGCATAGGTTGATTTACCCAAACACACGGTCAACACATTACGTGGAATACGGAAATACTCAACGGTACGTGCTAAAGCAAATGAGTTCGGTGGAATAATACAAACATCAGCTTCAATGTCGATAAAACTTTTATCATCAAAGTTTTTTGGATCTACAATTGCCGAGTGAACATTGGTAAAAACTTTAAATTCACGTGCACAACGAACATCATAACCATAGCTTGATACGCCATAAGAAATGAGTTTTTGACCATTTTCATCTAAACGAACTTGGTTTTCTGCATACGGTTCGATCATGCCGTGTTTTTCGCTCATTTCGCGAATCCAACGATCAGACTTAATAGCCATTTATTCTTTCCAAAAATCTTAATTTCAATAATTGCGTTGTACTTTAACTGAAATCGCTTTCAATGAAAATAAGCACATCTATGTTCGCAAAGTTTCTGTCTTTAATCTTCAAATTAGAGGCTTAAAATCGCAGAATATCCCAATGGAATTGAAAAGGTCATCAATACAATCGACGCAGTTTTTTGCAAGTTGCATTGATTCAGCCAACGAATTTTATTGGTTGCTAAAATTGAGCCAATAAATGTCCAAAAAAAGGCAATCGGTATAATCAAAATCAAAAAAATCGACATGTGCGACAAATAATAATCCATATTTGTCCAAGCAATGGTTGGAAAAATGGCTGAAGCAAATAATAAGGCTTTCGGGTTAAGCAAAGTTGCGCAAAAAAGCTCTCGTGCACGAATGGTTGGCTGATTAAAGCTAACCTCGACATCTGCTGTACGCCATAATTTAATGGCCAAATAGATAATATAGCTCGCACTAAACAGCTTTAAAATAGTGGGTAACAATGGTAAGTGTGTAGACACTTTTCCAATGAGAAAACCCCATGCTGTGATTGAGATGAGATAGCCAAAAGCTTCTGCAGGAATAAGCCGCAATGACTTACGGATACCCACTTGAATGCCAGATGAAGCAAGTAAGGTATTGGTCGGTCCTGGGGTCAAAAGAATGGTTATGACTAAACCAATAAAAAACCAAGTGATCATATTCACAGACCCACAGATGTATTCTTATAAGATTAATAAGTCCCCTCAATGAAAGCAATCGAATTTAGTGAACCGAGATAACACTTTTTTTAATTTTTATTCAACAATTAGCACAAATGAGGCCTAAAACCTTTACCAAATCTAGCTTTCATAAATATGAAGTCATAGATTTTATTCTTTTTTTGAATCAATGGTTTTATAAATCAAATGGACATGACTAATGAAAAAAAACTATTCAAATGATTTTTAATCAATTACTTTTTAAATAATGCGTATTTTTATTCATCAATCTGATCACGTGAAGTCAAGGATAAAAGAGCCAAGTGAATGGCTTTGAAGATAATAAAACGAGGAAATTGTATAAAAGACAAACTCAGCTCATGCTATTCTCGACCGTCCTTATAAGTCTCGAAACACGTTCAAAAACAATAAAATCATCCCAGTACGTTCCACTACAACAGAAGTCAGTGCTCAAGCTTCGAGCAAATTACAAAACAAATTAGTCAACATCGCGACAGGTGGTGCATCTGCTCTATGTAATGTAATTAACATCAACTTGTTGTTTGAAATTTATAATAAAACTTATACTTTATATCCAAACTATCGGCAAATCTTGACATCAAAACCTCAGGCATAAAACCTTTACGGTTTAAAAGGGAGATACCTTACAGTGGGCACATAAAACTCTGAAGGCGACACGTCCAGACACATGAGTTTATATTCCCTGTATGGACCACCATTGTGAGTATCGTCTTTACCTCTGTGGTCGGTATTTTGGCGCTGGGGCTACAGCTGAAGGTTACTTTAAAATTGGTTTGAACTGGTTTTAGCGGATGTTCTTAGGTGCAGGTGCTTTATGTATGATTATCCCTGAAACTGTGACTGATATTATTGGGATTTTGATGGTGACTAGCATTAATATTTTGCAAGCCAAAAAACAAAATCAGCCCTATTCACTATCCTAAAAAGCAAAAAAACCCAACTCATCAGGTTGGGCTTTTTTTATTGAGGCTTAATTTAAAAAATACGGGTTTGGTCTTTTTCAGCTTTCGGCAATGCTGCTACAATTTTTTCAGCAATTTGCATATAGCTGTCTGCTGCACTGTCTTCAACTAGAACCGAAGGCTTCCCTGCATCTGCATTTTCACGGATTTGTACATTTAAAGGCAAACGTCCCAAAAGCGGAATAGCATATTGCTCAGACAGTTTATCACCGCCACCCGTACCAAAAATTTGCTCTTCAAATCCACAATTTGAGCAAATATGGGTCGACATATTTTCCACTACACCCATGACTGGTATGTGTACGCGGTTAAATAACTCAATGCCTTTGGTGGCATCCATAAGTGCCACGTTTTGAGGTGTAGTCACAATCACCGCACCTGTCACAGGAATACGCTGCGCAAGGGTCAACTGAATATCACCTGTACCCGGTGGCATATCAATCATTAAGACATCTAAGTCAGGCCATAAGGTTTGATTGAACAGTTGCATCAATGCTCCTGTCGCTTTTGGCCCACGCCAAGCCACAGGAGTATTATGATCACCTGTTAAATGCCCAATTGATAACACTGCTAAACCATAGGCATCTAAGGGTACAAAGTTTTCCGCTTCAATCATCGGCGTTTTGCCCGCATTGCCCAACATGGTCGGAATACTCGGACCATAAATATCAGCATCTAAGACCCCCACTTTTAAGCCTAGCTTTTGCAAAGCAAGTGCAAGGTTTACGGTGGTGGTCGATTTACCTACGCCCCCCTTGCCTGAGGATACCAAAATCACATTTTGAATACGCGGATGCTTCGGCACATCACGTTGTTGTGGCGCTGCTTTTTGAATGGGTGGATTGTTTGGATCAGCTTCAACCGATGGTGCCGTGGCTTCGGTTGTTGAACCTGAAGCATCAATCACAGGCGGTAAATTGCTTTTCGGCACAGCCTCTTTTGCTTGGCTTGAACAGCTCTCACCTTCAGCGTGTTGATGTCCGCAGCCACCAGATTTTTCTTTATGCCCAGTTTTTTGCTGAATCACATGCATATTTAATTCTTTGATACCACACGCTTCAAGTGCAACTGCCAAGTCATCATGGATCTGCTGTAAATCATCTGCTTCAGCAGGAAAAGTATTCAGGGTAATTTGCAGGATATTGCCTTGCACATTCACTTGAGTAATGCGGTCTTTTAAAGCATTGTTTGAATTGGGCAAGATATAGTTTTGCAGCACTGTTTGGATTTCTTCTTCCTTTACCTCCTGCGCAGGAGAAAAAACAGATTTAAGAGAAGAAAGCCACGACATATATTTGCTCCAAATTCGAGTTCACAGCTGAGTGCTATAGTTTAACCACAAAACTTAGAGAGGTTAAGTTAAGTCTTCATAGAATATGCAATGAAAACCAATATTCCTACCAAATCAGTTGGTTTTTTTATTAGTAATCCTGTCAAACGCTAATATTTAGCTCTAGAACATTCAAAGTAAAATCAGTGAATTGTTTCAAACTTGAACGTAAAAAATTGTAATTTTTGACTCATCTCACCATTTAAGGTGATGTTTTTGCATAGCAAAATACCTATATTCTGTTGGTCTATAATGAAGCTATATGGAGAAAAACAATGAAATGGGGGATCGCTTTTATTTGCGCTTATTTGCTGTCGGGCCTAAGTTTTGCCGATACATCAACCAACTCGTTTAGGACTCCTACGGGTCAAACCGTGACCATAGGTGACCAAGTTCAGGACATGCAGAAAAAAATCAACTTGTCACCGACTTCAATGGTATCTAAACCGCTAAGCACTGCTCCCGACAGCCCTATGGAAACAGTATATATCTATGAAATACAAAACTTTCGCTATACCATTCGTACCGTGAATAACCAAATTCAAAGTATTACATGGTTTAATTTAGACACAGACCCTGCATCATATACACAGTCTGTGCAGTAACATTTAGGTTATAACAGTCGGCTAGCTAGTTAACATTAAGCTTGGTCGTCTTTTTTAAACTTTTGCAGTGTTTCTGTGGCTTTCTTTTTCAATTCGTCAAACTTTTCAGTGGCTTGCACCTTAAACTCTTCCAGTTTAATTTCAGCCTCATGCTTTAACTCTGTAGC
Source organism: Acinetobacter sp. TUM15064 (assembly GCF_008980265.1). Taxonomy (NCBI): domain Bacteria; kingdom Pseudomonadati; phylum Pseudomonadota; class Gammaproteobacteria; order Moraxellales; family Moraxellaceae; genus Acinetobacter; species Acinetobacter sp. TUM15064. Next base: position 26,294 of record NZ_BKFU01000042.1, read on the forward strand.
TTTAAGTTTAGCCTCATCCAGTTTATGTCCTGCTTCAACTTTAAAATGATCCAATTTCTCCTGCGCGACTTGCTTCGCATGCTCAGCTTTGGCTTGTGCAGACTCCAACTTTTGCTCAAAGGCCGCATTAGCTTCAGCTTTACTTTCTTCTACATTCTCTTTTAAGTCAGTCAGTTGCTTTTCAGCATCAAGCTTGGCTTCAGTGGCGTGATGCTTAACATCTTCCAGCACTTTCTCACCTTCAAGTTTTGCCGCTTCAGCTTTTAACTTTAAGTCTTCACTCAGTTCAGTCGCTTTGGTTTTTAAATCATCGAGTTTATTATCATTCGTCATGTCACAGCCCTCTTTCGTATTTAAAATTTTGCTTAACTCAGAGTTATACCTTGCTTTTTAAGTGCTGACGTCATTTGCATCATTTAGAAACAATAGATGTACAGGATGCATCAATTTTAGATCCATCCTATACTTTTATACGGAACAAACTAACGCTTTAAAGTACTGATAAAACTGATTACTGCAAACAGCCAAATAAACAAAATGAAACTGCGTGCTTGAATGAAATGGGTCACGTCCGCACCGTGTACCATATTATGACGGCTGGCGGTGACACTAGAACTCGCATCCATTTTCAATGCTTCAAGGCTCAAGAAATACGGATTGATTTCACTGGCAATTTTGACTTTATGCCACAGGCTTTTGACTTCATGGCCTTTCAAGCCCGGCACGATTTTATAGACATCGACAAACTTGGTTTGATTTTGCTGTAAATAACCATGTTCAACTAGAGCATCCGTCAAAATCCCTTCAATTTGACCATAAAGAACCGTAATACAACCGGCATAACACTGCTGTTGATACAGTTTTAAAGTTTCTTCAATCACGCTGCGGCGTTGGGCTTGGAATGCCCCCAACTCCATTGCATCATAAGCTTCAAGCAAAGTCGCTTGGAAATAGCCCGTTTGGATTAAATCGGGCAATTGAAACTCAGTCATATCCGCTTCTTTTTCATTGGCCATTTGCCAGAAAAACAACAGATTGAGCACGTCATTGGCGATTGGTTCATCACTTTCATACTCAAGTTGATCGGCCATGATTGCAAAGTATGAATCTTCAGACTCGAGCTGACGGAGCGACTCGACCAATTGTGCATGTGCTCGACTGCCCATTGAAGCAAGGTAGTGTTCAGCTTGTTGTAAAAGTTGATTGCCCAGTAATTTAGTCGCTTGTGGATTTTGCGGAATTCGGGTCACGGCTTGGTCGAAATCAAAATCATCGTCAATCATGGACGGCATACTCTTAAAAACGGGCTGAATCCACGTATTATCGCTGTTATTAGCGCATGAATATAGAGAAAATACACATTAGTTTTAAGCTGCATAATTTGAGTTTTTACAATCCATTCCATCTTTCATGAAAAGATGAACAAACTGTTTTATGCCGTTTTAAACCATGTATTTCCGATTATTTTTTCACTGTCTTGCTCAAATTAATGATTGCTGTTCAATCTAGCGCTCAATTCATACAAGCTTTAGCCTCATTTGAAAACTTTTCACCGATTCACTTGTGCAAGTCGCGGCTATCTAAGGTAAAATCGTTGACCTTATATAAAATACGAATGAGAGAGTCATATCCGTGCGTAATATTTTAGTCACTAACGCCCTACCATACGCCAATGGCCCCATCCATATGGGACACTTACTCGGTTATATCCAAGCAGATATTTGGGTTCGTGCCATGCGTGCAATGGGACACGATGTGACTTATGTATGTGCGGATGATGCTCACGGTACAGCCATTATGCTACGTGCCGAAGCGAATGGTATTTCACCTGAAGATCAAATTGCCAACGTACAAAAAGAACACATCCGTGATTTTGACGGTTTTGGCGTGCATTTCGATCATTATGATTCAACGCATAGTGATGAAAACCGCTCTCGCGCCTCTGAAATTTATGTGAAAAACCGTGAAGCAGGCAATATTGCAATTCGTCCTGTCAACCAGCTTTTTGACCCTGAAAAAGGCATGTTCTTATCGGATCGTTTCATTAAAGGCACATGCCCGAAATGTAAATCGGAAGACCAATATGGCGATGCTTGTGAAGTCTGCGGTACAACATACAACGCGACTGAACTTTTAGACCCGAAATCGACTTTAAGTGGTGCAACGCCTGTAGAGAAATCTTCAGATCATTACTTCTTTAAACTGCCGAATTTCTCAGAATATTTGCAAAAATGGACGCGTGACCAAGGTCGCTTACCTGTTTCAATTGCCAACAAACTAGATGAATGGTTTGAAGCTGGTTTATCAGACTGGGATATTTCACGTGATGCACCGTATTTCGGTTTTGAAATTCCAGATGCACCGAACAAATATTTCTATGTGTGGGTCGATGCGCCGATTGGTTATATGTCGAGTTTTGAAAACTACATCAAAGCTAAACGTCCTGATTTAAGTTTTGACGACTTTTGGAAGAAAGACTCTGACAAAGAAGTCTATCACTTCATTGGTAAAGACATCGTTTACTTCCACGCGCTGTTCTGGCCTGCAATGCTTGAAGGCGCAAACTACCGTACGCCATCAGGTTTGTTCGTGAATGGTTTCTTAACGGTGAATGGTCAGAAGATGTCCAAATCTCGCGGGACATTCATCAAAGCTGAAACGTATTTAGAGCACTTAAACCCTGAGTACTTACGTTATTACTTCGCGTCTAAACTGTCAGATAAAGTTGAAGACTCTGATTTGAACTTGGATGATTTCGTTCAGAAAGTAAACTCTGACTTAGTTGGTAAAGTGGTGAATATTGCGAGCCGTTGTGCAAAATTCATCAATACCAAGTTTGATAATAAGTTAAGTGCAACTTGTGCAGAGCCTGAATTGGTACAAAGCTTTATAGATGCGGGTGACTCAATTGCGAAAGCATACGAAGCACGTGAGTTCTCTGCTGCGATTCGTGAAATCATGGCACTTGCAGATAAAGCCAACCAATATATTGATGAGAAAAAACCTTGGGCTTTAGCGAAAATTGAAGGCGAAGAGCAACAAGTACACGATGTATGTTCGGTCGGGATTAACCTGTTCCGTCAATTGGCTGTGTACCTTGCACCTGTACTTCCAACTTTAGCAGCTCAAGTGCAAGCGTTCTTAAAGTTAGATAACTTTGACTTTGCTTCTGCTCAAACGGCATTGGTTGATCATGAAATTGCATTGTTCCAACCGTTAATGCAACGTGTAGACCCGAAAGCGGTTGCAGCAATGGTCGATGCATCTAAAGACTCTTTAGCAGTTGCGGCTGAACCTGTAAAAGTTGAGAAGAAGAAAGAAAAGAAAGTTGCTGAGAAAAAACCTGAACCAAAAGTCGGTGAAGCTGAGATCATTGGCATTGAAGACTTTATGAAAGTTGACCTACGTGTCGCTGAAGTTCTAGAAGCGTCAACTGTCGAAGGTTCTGATAAGTTGCTTCAATTGACTTTAAATGTTGGTGAAGCTGAACCACGCAACGTGTTTAGCGGTATTCGTGAGTTCTACCAACCAGAAGACTTAAAAGGTAAATTGGTGGTAATGGTGGCTAACCTTGCACCGCGTAAAATGCGTTTTGGTATTTCAAACGGTATGGTGCTTGCAGCAGGTAATGGCGAAGGTGTTTGGGTGATTTCACCTGAAACTGGTGCTAAAGCGGGTGATAAAGTGTCTTAAGGTTTAATCCTTAAAAGAAAAAGCCTCTACGTTGTAGGGGCTTTTTTATTGCTTTCTTTTATTCCCTCATCCTAACCTCTTCCCAGAGGGAAAAGGAGCATTCATTAAAGAATTTATAACAGTATTACATCACATGACTAGCGACATGGATGTCGCCCGTTCGTTAGGGGCACAAGGACGTGCCCCTAACGAACAAAGGGGTTTCGTTACTTTCTCCACAACAAAAATAAATAAAAAACTGCTCATATTATTTAAATATCAATAATTTACTGATAATCTCTAGATAATTTACTTATCGATATGAAAATTAATGAAAACCCCATTACTAAGAAAAGGCAAAACAAAATCCTTATTAGAAAGTTCAATCGATTGTGCTCTATTAGCAGTCGAAATTTACAATAAACCTAGAGCACCTTTTAGAGTTGAAACTTTTATTACACACATGGTTATGGCTTGGACAAGACTATTCCAAGCTCACTTTAACCATACAATTGGAGACACATATTTCCATAAAGAGAAAAATGGAAGGTATCAACTGATTGATGGTGATAAAAAAGCATGGGAATTAAAAACATGCATAAAAGAATATGCAAAATTATCAGAAGCAGTAAAAATTAACTTAGAATTTTTTATAAAATTAAGAAATAAAATTGAACATCGAACAATTGATAAAGATGAAATCGGGTTGACAATTTTCGGCGAATGCCAAGCACTTCTATATAACTATGAAAATGAATTAATTAAATTATTCGGAGAGGAATATGCGATTAATGAAAGTTTAGCTCATTCCTTACAATTTTCCAGAATGAGAACAACTCAGCAAAAAAAAGCTAGTAAACAATTACTTTCTACAGAATATAAAGACTTGATAGAATTTATTCAGAAATATCGTGATCATATTCGTGATGATGTATTTGCATCACAAGAGTACAGTATCAAATTGATCCAAATTCCCAAAATTGCCAATACCAATAAAAGTGATTTAGCAGTTGAGTTTGTGAACTGGAGTTCAATTTCAGAAGAAGATAAAGAAAAATATAATCACCTCACAGCAATTATTAAAGATAAAGTCGTAAAGCTTGAAGGCGTTAATATCGGCAAACTGAAACCAAGCAAAGTTTTAGAAGAGGTTAACAAATCTATCAATTTGAAATTGACACATAATGATCATAAACAATTGCTTTGTATCTTTAAAATCAGACCTTATTCTGATTTTAGTCCCGATAGCGATGCTTTTGAAACAAACCCTGATTACTGTCATTATGACGAACCTCATAATGACTATTTATATCAAGATGAATGGATAACTTTTTTGATAGAACTTATAACTAAGAACAAACTTTCTAGAGAGGAATGGAAAAACTTTTTTAAACAAAAGAAAATATTAAAAATAGAAAATTATGAATAATAATTAAACCTAAACTAGGAGCAAAATTGGGTGACGAAGTATCTTAATTAACACTATTCAAACTGATAAAACTCCCACTTTTGATGAGTTATTGTTTTTATCAGATAAAATTTATTCAAAAATATGCTAAAAAATACATGTCTCCTAAGCTAAACATAATCATGAAAATGCTAAATACAAAAATGGCGATGACTATCCTGGCACTGAGTGCATGTATAGCGATGCCCCAAGCTCAAGCTGTAGAAGCACAAACAAAATCCATAGCACAACAAAAACAAGTTTCAGGCTATTACCAATACCAAATGGGTGATGTACAAATCACCGCCCTGCTCGATGGCACTAACTTCATGTCGCCTAAACTCTTTCAAAACATTCCAGAAAAAGAAATCCATGAAATTTTAAAGAAATACGCTGCCGACCAAGCCAAAGGTGTACAAACCTCTGTCAATGCCTTCCTCGTGAATACAGGTCATTCGCTGGTTTTGGTGGATAGTGGCGCTGCAAGCTGTTTTGGCACACATTTGGGTTCAGTGTTAAGCAACTTAAAAGCATCAGGCTATCAACCAGAGCAAGTCGATACCATCTTACTGACGCACCTGCACCCAGACCATGTGTGTGGTATTAGCCAAAATGGAGTAGCAAACTTTCCCAATGCAACGGTTTATGTCTCGAATGATGAAGCAAAATATTGGTTAAATCCAAAACAAGCTGTTAAATTGCCGAAAGAGAAACAAGCCAATTACTTAGGTACAGTTGAGAAAATTAAACAAGCCATTGCACCCTATCAAGCCAAACAACGCTTCAAAACGTATCAATTGGGCGATCAAATTCAGGGCTTTAAAGTGATTAATACCGCGGGGCATACACCCGGACATTTTAGCTATGAGTTAAAAACCAAAGATGAAACGATGGTCTTTATTGGTGACATTGTGCACTCACATACCGTGCAATTTGATAAACCTACAACGGCAATTGATTATGATATCGACCCGAAAAAAGCAATACAAACCCGCTTAAAGCAATTTGCAGAATATGCGAAAGGCGGGCAAACCATTGCAGCACCACACTTGCCATTCCCCGGCATTGGGCATATTTATTCAGCAGATGGTAAAAGCTATCAATGGATTCCTGTGCATTTTAAGGATTGATGAAATATAAAAAACCCTCTCATTTTTGGAGAGGGTGAGCCTGAGCTCAAACAGTTACTTCATTCCAAAAATAAGTTTTAAACCCAATCCCGTCATCACAGCCCCAGCAACACGATCAAATACTTTCTTAAACTTTAAATATACACGACGTGGCTTTTCCGCAGACAAGGCAACCGCCACAAGCGAATACCAACCTGCATCAATAAAAAAGCACAGCATCGGCAATACCACATAGAAATAAGTTGGAATTTCTTTGGGTAAAAGTGCAGTAAAAATACTGGCAAGAATAATGGCAATTTTAGGATTACTGAGCTGAGTAATCAGCCCCAACCGAAAAGCCTGTACATAACTCATCGTCTTTACAGAACCATTTACAGCTTCCATCGGTTCTTTAGCATGTTTAATGATTTTATACGCCAGCCAAAGTAAGTACAAACCGCCAAAAACTTTCAAAGCAATATAAGCGGACGGTACAGCCAACAAAATTGCTTGTAACCCCATGACTGCAAGCAAACCAAACAATGCAGCGCCTGTGCCTGTACCTAAAGCAGTAAATAAACCATGTTTACGTGAAATCGCAATTGAATTTTTGGCGACATAAATAAATGTTGGACCAGGACTAATAGCACCTAACATTAATGCCAAAGTAATAGAGCCTAAAATCAATAATGATTCCAAGAGTGACCTCTAAGTTGAGAGAATTTGATCAGCAACGATTTTACGCTAAACAAGGTTGTTACGATATTCACTTTATCAATTATTTTTCACGTTTATATTTCAATGTATAGGCTTTACGCCATTCAATTATATCTTTTAATGATCAATAAAAAGCCTATTTCTAAAGAAATTTAGGCATAGGCAATCGTAAAAACAACAATAGAGCAATTACTCCATAAAAAATAATAACATCAATTATTTAGATCATATTCAATTTTAATAAAAAGACAAA
>NZ_BKFU01000043.1:0-32969 GCF_008980265.1 Acinetobacter sp. TUM15064
ATAAGATCTCAAAAAGCTTAAACTGTAAGGGTTTAAGCTTTTTTTATGTCTAATCATATCTAACAACATCTATTGAAATCCTGTAGCTATTGAGGAATATGAATAAGAAAACCCAATTTAAACTAAAATACAAAATATCTTTTTATGACAAGAAATAGCGAATAAGACAATAACTCAATGAAGTATAAGAACAACTATTTTCAAATACAGACTGTTAGAATAAAAACAGCTTTAAGCCGTATATCACCCATCGCTAAAAATAGCTGATCAATTGAACAAAAACATCCTAAAGCAATGAATTTATGATAATTATCTCATCACATCCAAAGTACAAATAAATCAAATCAAATCAAATCAAATCAAATCAAATCATGCATTAGAGTCAAAACCGACTTATACGCAATAGTCATCTCGCTGATGTTCAATCAGCGACAGAGCTGCATTCCATGCTTTCAGCATCACCATTTCAATCATTTCACTTTCAAACTGTTGGGCCGTGTGCTGACACACGGTTTCAGAAGGAAGATGCAGTTCCACACCACCCACCATCGCCTTAATCTGAGCTTGGCAAGCACGTTCAAGAAAGTAAATTTCATGGAAAGCACGTTGAACCGAATCACCAGTCGATAACAAACCATGATTTCTTAAAATCATGACTCGATTTTGCCCTAAGTCTTTAACCAGACGTTCACGTTCTTCGGTTAATAACGCCACACCTTCATATTCGTGATAGCTTACTTTTTTATAAAACTTTAACGCATGCTGTGATAGAGGCAATAAGCCCTGCTTTTGTGCAGACACAGCTATACCATCTGCAGTGTGAGTATGAATCACACAGTGCACATCTTGTCGCGCATCATGAATAGCAGAGTGAATTACAAAGCCTGCTGTATTGACTAATTTTCCCTGATCATAATCAGCAACAGTATGGCCTGCATAATCAATTTTCACCAAATGTGAAGCTGTCATTTTCTCAAAAGGAATACCATATTGATTAATCAGAAAATGTCCGTCTGCATCGGGTACGCGTAAACTAATATGAGTATCAATTAAATCGGTCATACGAAAATGTGCAATTAAGCGGTACAGCGCTGCAAGCTGACAACGCGCATCCCACTCTTTTTCAGATACAACATCTTTTATACTTTTTATCGCATTTAAATTTGTCATTTTTATATCTCTATGTTGATCTATCCATGATGTTGGTATGACGCGCTCAAAGAAAAGTTTAGCCGTGCCAAACTGTTAATCCCTCCAGACCATCAACGCCAAACAAAAGCATTGTTTCTAATACACACTTATAAGTCTTGAATGATTCTGCTATTTCAAGGAGTGATAAAATGCTTGCTCAAGTTTGTTTTTCCCTCATTTGAAATTGCATCACTCACAAGAATGGTCTTTGCTTTTAGCATAGACGGGGCAAAATCGACCATGCTACGCAGGGTTCGCGTATAATGCGCCTGATCGGAAAAACCCGCTCCCAATGCAATCTCAATTAAGCTCTTTCCTGCCGCCCAAAGCTTTATGGCATAGCGAATACGTAGCCATAGAATGTAGCGTCGCATCGAAATTCCCAACTGCTGGCTAAATAAATGCATCAACCTCGATTCAGATAACCCTACATGAGCAGCGACTTCAGCCACTGTGGGGTGCTGCTGTGGAACACATTGTTGAATATAGCGGCAGCTCTGTAACACTCGAATATCCCAAGGCAAACTCGGTAACGTGTTTGGATTTAAGCAAGACAATATATCCAAAACCAACTGTTTGGCCTGATCGAAACTGAACTGACCTGCGATGAGTTGCTGAAACTGAGGATGGAAAGACGCAAGACTTGATGCAGGCAAAGAGCGAAAAGATTCCCCATTTAACAAGGGATGTAAGTAACGATACAACGCATGATCTGGGTCAATTAGAAGAGCAAGATAAGGCTGGTTTTCTGAGTCGGTGCTGTGATTTACATTCGGCGCCATAACGACAATATCGTGATAACTTCTAACGTGTTGACCCAAAGTAATCGCAAACGGTGTGCCTAGACCAATTTGCAATAACGCAGGAAAATGGGCATGGGCATTATTTAAGTGTTCGCGGGTCACATACAAAATACACCCGTCCCAAGCATAAACTTGGCTTTGGTTTTGCGACACTACACTCGACTCCTTCCTTGGAAATAGCATATTCGTTCAAGACCATGCGCACTAAGCTATTTAAAAATACATCTTGTAAATACTAAAGGAAGAGCAAATGTTACATAATACCCAAACCCAAGTTAAAAATAATACACAAGATCTCGTGAACAGCGCCGAGCTTTCTGCAACTCGGGTTCAGAACCCTACTGTACAAATGATTGGAAGTGATGGGCGTTATAAAACCCTCAAAGAATTCTATCCTTTCTACCTTTCACAGCATGCAGATTCCACTTGCCGACGTTTACACTTTGCTGGAACAACGTGCGTGATTGGAGTTGCTGCCATCGCAACGATGACTAAAAATCCAAAAGTCCTATGGGCTCTGCCTGTTGTCGGCTATGGTTTTGCGTGGATCGGTCATTTCTTTTTTGAACATAATAAACCAGCCACGTTTAAACAACCATTCTTTAGCTTAGTCTGTGACTTTAAAATGTATAAAGACATATTACTCAAACGCGTAGATTGGTAAGTCAAATCGCAACGATCCCCTATCTTAATCAGGCCGTTGCATCAATGCTACAACAGCCAAACTTGTTGGGTAAGTTGTTTAATTTCGCCCATGTCATGGCTAACATAGAGCATTGGAATTGCAGTTTCCTGCTGAGCTTTCTGAAAAAAAGGAATAATTTCTTGTTTATGGGCTGCATCCAGTGCAGATAAAGGCTCATCTAATAACAATAAATTAGGTGAATATAATAGTGCTCGACCTAAGGCTACCCGTTGCTTTTCGCCCCCCGATAACTTGGTTGGCATACGACTCAGCAAATGATTGAGTTTAAGTAATTCAACAATATAATCTGGGGCAAAGCGTCGACTGTCAGGCTGTATACGTTTATAACCAAACAATAAATTCTGCATGACGTTCATATGCGGAAATAATTGCGCATCCTGAAACACCAAACCGACACGGCGTTGCTGTGGCTTCAAGTTGACCTTACGTTCTGCATCAAACCACGTCTGATTTTTGATTTTAATCCAACCACTTACTGGTGTATTTAAACCTGCAATTGCATGCAAAATACTGGTTTTGCCTGAACCCGAAGCTCCAAATAAACCCACTACATTCTGTTCGGACTTAAAGCTTTGCTCGAGTTCAAATTTGCCTAAATTGAGCCGAATATGACAATCAATCATGGCCTTAATGCCCTCGCTTATTTTTCTGATAACGATGAAACCATTGGGCAAACCACAAAGCAAGAAAAGCCACAGTTAATGACAATATAATCAGCCGCCATACCGCAGGTTCGGTATCAGGTTGTTGCATTAAACTATACATGGCTAAAGGTAAAGTTCGCGTTTCTCCAGCAATATTGCCCACAAAGGTAATGGTTGCACCAAACTCGCCCAGACTGCGACAAAAACACAAAATAGCCCCCACCAATATCCCACTACTGGCCAGAGGCAACGTAACATAAAAGAATGTGCCGAAGGATGAAGCGCCTAACGTTTTGGCCGCCATTTCCAAACGTTGATCCACCAGTTCAATGGCCAAACGAATCGACTGAACCAAGAGTGGAAACCCCATCACGGCTGAAGCCAAAACTGCGCCTTTCCAGTTAAATGCAAAATTCAATCCAAGCGGTTCCAGATACCCCCCCAAAATACCATTACTTCCAAAGACTTGTAGAAGTAAATAGCCTGGAACAACAGGTGGTAAAACCAGTGGCAAAAAAATCAAGGTTTCAAATAAAGATTTACCAAAAAATTCTTTACGTGCCAACACCCAACCCACCGCTAATGCAGGGATCAGGCTAAAGGCCAGACAGGCGGCAGCAACCTGACAGGAAAGTTTGAGTACTTCAATTTCTTCGGTGGATAAGGCAAGCATCATCACTTCGCTGGCGATAAAACAGTAAAGCCATACTTTTTAAACACTACATTTGCCTGCTTCGTTTGTAAGAATTGATAAAAAGCTACAGCGTTTGGATTGTTTTTGACTAAGCCTAAAGGATAGATAATTGGAGTATGGGTATTGATCGGAAATACGCCAACGACCGTCACATCTTTACTGATCACGGCATCTGTCGCATAAACAATCCCAAGCTGACATTCACCCCGTGCCACAAAGTTAAGTGCGGCTCTGACATCTTCAGTTTCAACCAAACGAGGTTCCAGTTTCGACCACCAGCCCAGCGATGTCAGTGCTTGTTTGCCATATTTTCCCACAGGGACGCTTTTGGTATCGCCTGTACAGAGTTTGCCTTGAAATGCGGTAGATGGATCAAAACTTTTATCCATTTTAATTTTTACAGGTTTCGATTTAGGTGAAATCAAAACCAGTCGATTACCCAGTAAATTCACTCGTTTATTTGGCTCAATGAGCTTTTTATTTTGTAAATAATTCATCCATTGTTCATCAGCAGAAACAAATACATCTGCTGGTGCACCCGCTTCAATTTGTTTGGCTAAAGTCGACGACCCTGCATAAGAAGTTTTGACTTGGATGTTCTTCTGTTTTTCAAATAATGCATCTAAATCTGTCATTGCATTGGTTAAGCTGGCTGCAGCATAAACAGTAATGGCTTGCTCTGCGTGTGCTTGCACACCAACAATAAGCCCACAACATAATAGCATTTGAATACTTTTCTTCTTAAAGTTTAGCAGCACCATCTTCCCCTTTTACATTACAAAATGACCGATATGTTTTTAAAAATATATGGATATATATGCAACGTCAATTCCAGACAACGATTATTTATCATTCAAACGAGATGGTTAGGGTTCTAATCACGTGATAAGTATTACGCTTATAGCGGATAGATCAGACAAAGGGTCTTGTATTCAATCTGACCTTCATAATCTTTAGACGGCTGCATGTTAAAAGCATTCAGCTGTCTCAAGATTATTGTTGGATGTTATCCACTATTGTTTAAGAAATTGGGCAATCGCTTGAAAGTCATACTCAATGACATGATGTGCGTTTTGTTCCATCTGTCTGTATTGGCTTAAAATAGCTTCACCAAAATTGGTAACATGAGCTCCACCACCATGTGTTCCTCCTTTTTGAGTTTCCACTAAGGCTTGTTGAAAACTATGATTCATGGTTTCAACCAACTGCCATGCACGGCGATAGCTCATATTCATACTTTTTGCGGCTTGTGAAATTGAACCTGTACGTTGAATTGCTTCTAAAAGTTGAGCCTTGCCTGGGCCTATGGCAATTTCTTCATCCCATAAAATTCTAAGCTGTAATTTTAATTTGGCATCATGCATCACTGTCACTCAAATAAAAATAAGTCATTGAAACAAATAGCTATGATTTAAAAAATAAATCTAACTTAAAGACAAACCATTTTGTTTTCTATAAAAGTTAACTTTACAACATAAAGTTAAGGTCTGTTCGAAATAAATCTTGATATAAGGCTAACTTACGTCATCTTGCCCTGGGTTTGAAATAGATTTAAATCACATTTCAATTCGACCTGTGTGATTTTTAGCACACGAGGCTTTCGGGATAAGTTAGAGATCATCCAAGCGCAAAAATACTGAGCAACCACCAACTCGACAAATACCAATAAGCCTTTAATATTATTTAAAAAAATATATACAATATGATTCAACCTCAAACAGTGTAGCGAATGCCTCCGCATAGCCTCTGTAAGGTATTTTCTCTCAGATTCAGCTTAAGTATATAAAACAAAACCATCCCCACGACAAAAACTTGCCAACTGCAACCCAGATCTTTTAGCCATTTCTATGGCCATTGAGGTCGGTGCTGAAATACACGCCAATAAACCAATATTGAGTTGAGCACATTTACGAATGAGTTCATAACTTGCCCGACTGGTCATGACCACAAAACCCTGACGCACATCATGATGATTTTGCGCCATATATCCCAGTAACTTATCTAAAGCATTGTGCCGTCCGACATCCTCAAATAGCGCCACAATTTCCCCCGCCTCAACCCATGCCGCCGCATGTGCCCCACCCGTCATTTGGGTAATTTTTTGGCGAATATTCAGTTGTGAAATTGCATAAGGAATTTGCGTCAGCCATACATCTGAAACGACAGTGGTAATTTTTGGCAGATTCAAATGTAGCTGTTGCAAACTTTCAATACCGCAGAGTCCACAGCCTGTTCGCCCCACCATCATGCGTCGATGTTGTTTCAGCATCATAAAGGCGCGAGTAGAAATATCCATCTCGACCTGAATCCCAAACTGGGTATCTTGAACATCCAATGTATATAATTCTTTTAAACTACTCAAAATACCTTCTGACAAACTAAATCCTTTTGCAAACACTTCAATATCTGCTGGTGTTGCCATCATCACCGCATGGGAAATACCGTTATAAACCAATGCAATAGGATACTCTTGCACCACAAAATCTGACTGTTCTACTGCTTTATTTTCATTTAAACGCTGGATCTCAACGGTTTCATACCCTTGTGAATTCAACATTTTTGTCTCAATATCCATGCTGTTTTTTATCTTCCATATTGCAAAGCACTTCATTTAAAAGATTGAAATGACAGTATATAAAATAAGTGCCATTCCATTGGCTATGGTCTAACCCACTCGATTCATAATTTCATTAGCGTGCTCAGGATCAACCTCTTGTGCCAAATTAAAATGCTCAGGTGCATGGCCAGCATGCAAAATCACAGGCACACTTTTCGAGGCAGGAATCTTGGCGTACTTATCATGGCTACTGAGTGCCACCAGTGGGTTTGTTTCTGGGTAATAGGCCGCCAAACTGCCTCGTGGAATGTTATATGGCACGATGCGAAAGCTCTGTACCACACGTTTAATCCCATCGGAGTAGATACTTTCAATATCTACCCATTGGTCGGCCATAAAACCTGCTTCTGCAATATCATCAGCATTCATAAACAATACACGACGCTGACCAAATACCCCACGATAACGGTCATCGAGTCCATACAAGGTGGTGTTGTATTGGTCATGAGAACGCGTGGTCATCAAGGTATAGACTTTAGCTCCTGTATATTGTTCAGCGTATTTATTCTCTTTATCGGCATACACTTCAGCCAGTGGCGTAATTAAAAACTGTGCCTTACCAACAGGCGTATTCCACACATGCTGATTGGCAGGATGCTCTAAGTGAAAACCACCCGGCTGATAGACCCGAGCATTAAAATCGTGGAATTCATCAAACACGTCTTCAATCGAATCTCGAATACGGTCATAACTTTCTACATACCATTGCCACTTGATATCACTCTCTGGCAAGACGGCTGCTGCCATACGCGCCACAATGTCAGGCTCTGAAAGAAGATTCTCGGACGCCGGTTCATTACGCCCTGCAGATAGATGCACATTACTCATCGAATCTTCCACACTCACGGCCTGCGCGCCATGCAGTTGTATATCAATTTCGGTACGACCCAGACAAGGTAGAAGTAATGCCTCTTTACCACAGACCAAATGACTACGATTGAGCTTGGTAGCAATTTGTACCGTTAAATTACAACGGCGCAAACCTGCTTCGGTATAGGGTGTATCTGGTGTTGCAACAGCAAAATTCCCCCCTAAACCAATAAAAACTTTGACCGCCCCTTCATACATGGCCTTAATCGTATCCACCACACCAAAACCATGATGACGAGGCGATTTAATCCCAAAAACACGATCAATATTGTCGAGTAATTTTGTGCTGGGTAATTCATTAATCCCCATAGTTCGGTCACCTTGCACATTACTGTGACCACGAATCGGTGCTAGACCTGCGCCAGATCGACCAATATGCCCTCTTGCTAACATTAGGTTTGCAAGCATGTGAACATTCGCAGTCCCGTGTCGATGTTGGGTAATCCCCATACCCCAACAGAAAATGGCCGTTTTCGCATCCAAATACATTTTAGCTAAAGATTCTAAGTGCTCAGGGCTAAGTCCCGTATGAGCATGAATATCAGACCATGGCGTTCGATCTACTTCTGCCATCATGGCATCAAAACCAACCGTATTCATTTCGATAAAAGAACGATCAAAAACGCTCTTTTTCCCAGCTGCCAGTGCTTGAATGTCCCACTCACGTAAATGTTTCAACATGCCGAACATGAGCGCATAATCACCTCCCACTTTAGGTTGGAAATAATAACGACTAATGGGTGTACTGCCATTGGTCATCATTTCAACAGGCGCTTGAGGGTCTTGGAAACGTTCTAAACCGCGTTCTTTTAAGGGGTTAATGGCCACAATATTGCCACCACGTCGCGACACTTCACGTAAAGTCCCGAGCATACGCGGATGGTTGGTGCCCGGATTATGTCCAAAGCTAAAAATCGCATCGGCGATATCAAAGTCTTCCAATGTGACAGTGCCCTTACCGAGTCCGATCGAGTGCAATAAGCCAACACTGGTGGTTTCATGGCACATGTTCGAACAGTCAGGGAAATTATTGGTGCCATAAGCACGAACAAAGAGCTGATACAGGAACGCGGCTTCATTACTGGCACGACCCGAAGTATAAAACGCTGCTTGATCTGGGTTGTCTAAAGCATGTAGATGTTTTGCAATCAAGGCAAAAGCTTCATCCCAAGAAATTGGAATATATTTGTCAGAAACAGGGTCATAACGCATTGGGTCAGTTAGACGACCTGAATCTTCAAGGAAAAAATCACTTTGTTCTGAAAGCCAACTGACCGTATGCGTGGCAAAAAAATCAGGCGTAACACGCTTGGATGTGGCTTCAAAAGCAACCGCCTTCGCCCCATTTTCACAAAAGTTAAAGGCATGTGCATCTTTCTTTTCAGGCCATGCACAGCCAGGACAGTCAAAGCCTGTCGGTTGGTTAATATTGAGAAGTGTAATGGCGCCTTTTTTGAAGACCTCTTGTCGTTTTAAATTTCGGGCTACACTTAATAGTGCTCCCCAGCCACCCGCAGGATTGTTATACGGCTCTATTCGTGCATAATTCGTCTGCTCATCGTCATGCTTTTTGTTTTCAACATTTTCCATCTGACCGTCCTCTATCCATTTTCTAAACTATAAATATGACTTGCTCATATCATTTGCGAATTGCTTGGACGTGTTATCTATTGATGCCGTTTTCCTGCACTTTTAAAAACTCTTTGACTTGTGTGGCACAACCCTGAACAACACTTTTGATAAAAAATATCCCCCTTTTAGGATTAAATTTCAACACTCTATTTATTACAAACACCCTCTCTCACATGTAGCTCCATTTAAATGAAACCACTCAAGCTATTGAAAATAGGATAAAATTTAATTCAATCTATCGTTTGTTTGATATTTAAAATAAAACATTTCATACTCTTCTGATCACAACCCAAAGGTGTGTTTATACCCGTGGAGCAACTATGGATGGTTCGACTACAACAACAGTAACCCCCGCTCTTGGCATGAGCAGACTGTCACAGTTGGTCGATCAGTTCGGCCGTCATAAACATAAACTCAGAATTTCACTGACCGATCGTTGTAATTTTCGTTGTAGTTATTGCATGCCAGACACCCCAGAGTGGTTGGCTAAAAAAGATATCTTGAATTTTGAAGAGCTCTTACAATTTTGTGCGGTTATGGTGCGTCTAGGTATTCGACACATTCGCCTTACAGGTGGCGAACCGTTAATGCGCCAAGGTATTGTCAATTTTGTTCATGATTTAAATCACCTCAAAGCCCATGGTCTACAACGTATTTCTATGACCACCAATGCTTTTTATCTTCAAAAATATGCTCAAGGGCTAAAACAAGCTGGTTTAGATGATCTCAACATCAGCCTCGACAGCATCCATCCAGATACGTTTAAAGACATGACCCAGCGCCCACTTGAGCCTGTGTTAAGGGGAATTACTGCGGCACAACAAGCAGGTATCCCAATCAAACTCAACTGTGTCTTGGTGGCAGGAAAGAATGATCATGAGATTGTCGAACTCACCCAATGGGCCTACCAACAAAAATTTGAATTACGTTTTATTGAATATATGCCTTTAGACCAACCCGATCACTGGCGTGCAGAAAAGGTGATTACTGAAGATGAAATTATTCAAAAACTTAGATCTCATTTTCAAGTTGAAATACAAGCCAGACAACATGACCCTGCAACGCTTTATTTACTCAATGGGCATTATAAACTAGGCATCATCTCCACCATCAGCAAACCTTTTTGTCAGAGTTGTGATCGTTTGAGATTGACTGCGACAGGTGAACTTTTTAGCTGTTTATTTGCCAATACAGGCACTCCGCTACGGCATTTACTTCAACAACCAGATCTTTCTTTATTGCAAACTCATATTTTGAATGCGGTATGGCATAAAAAAGCCGGCTTTATCGAACATCAACAGGCTCCAACACGCAAAATCAGTATGCATGCCATAGGTGGTTAAATAAGTTGATTAATTTTGAGTTCGACAGTCATTCGACTATATCCGCATTTATTTTTGTGTTATCTAAATACGTCATAAACGTTGTCTACTGATCAAACTGCTGAACTGCCTGTCGGTTCCTTAATGTTTCGGAATATTTTATGAAAAATGTTGGCATGAAGCCAGAAAGCTACCGAGTGGCAACAGCAAGTGCTGAGTTACTTGCTCCAGCACATTGTTTACAACTTCTTGCCGATGGCAATACTGAAAAAGGCGATGCGCTGAAAACTGCACGCATTGCAGGCATTTTAGCGGCAAAACGCACCGATGAACTGATTCCACTATGTCACCCCCTACCCATTTACCGTGCTGATGTCGACTTTGAGCTTTTGGCCGATCGTGTCGTGATTCGAGCAACAGTTGAAACCATTGGACCCACAGGTGTAGAAATGGAAGCACTCACTGCTGCCAGTCTTGCTGGATTGACCATTTATGACATGCTTAAACCGCATTGTGAACCACATGAGTTGATTATCCAACAGTGCAAATTAGACCTGAAAAAAGGTGGAAAATCACACTTCAAACGCCATTTACGCCAGCCAGTCTCGGCAGCAGTTTTGGTACTATCAGATACAGTTGCAGCAGGCCGTAAACCTGATACAGCAGGTCGTTCAGTCGTAGATACATTAACCGAAGCAGGTTTCGATCCTATTCATTATCAAGTTTTACCTGACGAAGCAGCTCAGCTAAAAGATTTGGTCTTAGAGCTGACCCAATCCTATGCCTGCGTGATTACTGTAGGTGGAACTGGAATCGGCAAAAGAGATATTACGGTCGATACCTTACAACCTTTGCTAGAACGTGAGCTCAATGGACTCATGGAAGCTGCACGGGCTTTTGGTCAAAAACGCACTCCTTATGCAGCAATGTCTCGAGGTGTTGCAGGTTTTATTGACCGCTCATTGGTCATTACATTGCCGGGAAGTCGTGGTGGTGCCAGTGAATCCATGGCTGCGATTCTACCTGCATTGGTTCATATTTTTGATGTTTGCCGTGATCTACCTCATCCTGGAGGTTATGAATGAGTTGTTCAGGTGTCGGTTTAATTACCCTTGATCAAGCCCTTGCGCATTATCGTTCAGTCAAAACACTACCTTGCGTGACTTTACCTTTAGCACAGGCGCATCGGCATGTTTTAGCCGCAGATGTAGAATCAACGGTTGCCCTGCCACTCTTTACCCAAAGCGCAGTCGATGGTTACGCTCTTCGCTCTGAGGACTTGCTTGCAGGGAGCACAAGTTTTGAGGTCATTGGAGAAATTCGGGCAGGTGTTGCAGAGCACATTGAAATACAATCAGGACAAACTGTTCGTATTTTTACTGGAGGCAAACTCCCCCATTCAGCAGATACCGTAGCACGACAAGAAATTATCACCCGTAGCCATAATCTCGCTGTTTTAAATCAAGCTTTAGAAAAAGGTGCAGATATTCGTTACCAAGGCGAAGAACTGAGTATTGGAACTCAGCTTGCACAAAAAGGGCAACGCTTAGGCAATGGCCTAATTGCTGCACTCAGTATGGCGGGTGTTCAGGATGTACAGGTTTACTGCCAACCCAAAATTGCCGTTCTGATTACAGGGGATGAAGTCAGTAGCCAATTGGATAATGAATCTAAAGTTTTTGATGCCAATGCCCCAATGATCTTGGCATGGCTTAACGAGCAAGGTTTAACAAATGTGCATTTAGAACATGTGATTGATGATGAGAGTCTACTCTCTCAATCGCTTTCCAATGCAATGAATGGTTATGATCTGGTTATTACCACAGGTGGCGTTTCTGTTGGAGATTATGACCTGATTCGTCCTGTTTCTATGGCCTTAGGGGCAAAAGAAATCTTTTGGCAGGTGGCACAAAAACCAGGAAAACCATTATATTTTGCTGAATATCAAGCAGATAACCATATCTCTTACTTAATTGGTTTACCAGGCAATCCTGCGGCGGTACTGACCTGCCTTGCCGTACATGTTTCTACAGTATTGGCGGCACTGCAAGGGATCGACTCCCCTGCTCCTGTATGGAAAAAAGCACGTTTCACTGATAGCGTTAAACAAGACAGTCGCGAGCAGTTGTTACGTATGGTGTTAAATGTGAACGAACATGGACAATTGACGGTTGCCAAACTCGGAAAGCAACAATCACACATGTTGAGCAATTTGAATCAGGCCAATGTGATTGTTCGAATTCCTGCCCGAGCCGATGCTCCCGTTTCAATGGACTATGTTGATTTTATTTCGATATGAGGTCGATTGATGGTCTTTATCTCTAACCAACAATAACAATGCTGCCGATGCATAATGACAATCAAAGCTTTAACTTTGATTGCACATCATCGCAGCACAAAAGATTTCAAAATGAGAGAGACTCTCTCATTTTGAAAATCAGGTACATGCAATGCAACCTTACCCAGCGACAGCTTTGATCATCTTAGCTGGTGGACAAGCCACACGTATGAATGGCGTCAACAAGCTCCTGCAATGCTTTGATCACGACATTCAACTGTTAAAAATATATAAAGCTTTTCAGGACAAAGTTCAGGAAGTTTGGATCAATAGCCATTGTGACTATGCCAACTATCTGGCGTTAATTCCTGATATTCGCTATTTCAAAGATGATACAGATGGTTTCTTAGGCCCCTTAGTCGGCATGAAAAGTGCATGGTCATATGTTCAATCTGATTATATTTTATGTGTTCCATGCGACATTACCGAAATTCCACAAGACATCCTGCTTCAGCTGCATCAAGCACTCAAACACCATCCTTTATCTTCCGTTGCTTACGTCGCGTTCAATGGGCAAGCACTTTATCCTTTTTGTTTATTGAAACGCAGCAGTCTCGATACATTCAATCAGCATTTAGAGTGCCAACAGCTTAGCTTAAAACAATGTTTTGCAAATCTATGCCCTCAAAGAGTGAATATTCAAAATCAGCATTCAACTTTTCATAGCTTAAATTCGTTTGAAGAAGTGCAGGCCTACCAGAAAGTTGGCATAAAATGACGCTGAGTGACTCAATTCAGGCGGTCATTCTGAAATAGCAAATTTGAAGCAAAAAGTCGAATATGAATCCATCTGAAGACAATGACCTTTGAGATTTTGAGGAGCGAATTGAATAGTGCTAAAGTGCATCCAGACCTATTGAAAACGACTGAATCACAAATTGTTTTGAACCCATTAAACGGAACTCATCATGCAGGACATTCATATTAAAATCGAAGCTTACGGTGCCATCGAAAAACACCTGCCTGCTGATCTAAACTTGAACTGTGCATCAAACAGTTTAGTTACGGATATATTAAACCAAATTAAAACACACTATCCATCTGCGGCTGACATGATAGAACGCTGTGCCTGTGCTATAGGTGAAGACATTATTCCTCGTCAAACAGTCTTGACTCAAGACTGTACTTTGGTTTTACTTTCGCCAGTCGCAGGAGGCTAATATGCTTGTGTTTCCACGTATTCAAGACACAGCTCTTGATTTAAATCATTTTGATACAATTCAGGCTTTTCCTGAATGTGGTGGAACTGGGATTTTTATCGGAACCGTCCGCAATCATCATGAAGGGCGAGCGGTTCAGGCTTTAAAATATACCGCCTATGCTCCTGTTGCAGAGAAGATGATTCGAGCCATTGAACAGGAAATACAAGAAAAATATGGTCTGTACTATGTTCGCGTTGTGCACCGTATTGGCAAGTTAGATATTGGAGATAAAGCAATTATTGCGGTTGCTTATGCTCCACATCGCAGAGAAGCATTTCAAGCCTGTGAAGAAGCTGTTGAACGTGTTAAGCACGAAGTGCCCGTGTGGAAAGAAGAATTCTATACAGATGGAAGCAGCCAATATGTTGCAGGCTGCTGTATACGACAAGATTATGATGAGCATGAACATAAGCACGGACACCATCATCACCATCATTAATCCTGCATAGGATGAACGCGACACTGAGTATCACATCATAAAACACTGAGCACTACACAACATTCAAAAAATGGTGCTCAGCCTCTATCCATAGGCATTTAAAACCCTAATCCACATGTAAAGAATAAACTGAATTCCAACTCCTCCCTTTCAATCTATACATTCCTTTTGCATTTCTGCTCATTTCACTCCTCGTCTTTTAGCATAAGTGTGACGCTCTTCATTCAGATTCAGACTCTTTTTATGCAGATATAAGTGCAAATTCAACTTGGCATAAAGTCTGCTTTATGAAACACAAGCTTTAGCCATTAGGAGAAATTTCACCACAAAAATAAAGATTCATTAAAGAATAAATGCTTGAACCTAACTGAAAGTTGGGCTAAAACAAATAAGCAGGGAGGTTAAAAATAAATCATCACTTATCATCTAGATGCAATGTTCATCAAGCACAATGAATTTGCGGTATAAAACTAGCGAAACACGAAATTGACCAATAAAACTGCTATTCGGGAGTCGGAATGAATAACAGCACCAATTATGTCAAACAAATTAAAAACGCTAAACGAGGCGGTTATACCCCAACCCTTGCAAAGGATGTCAACAAACACAAAATTCAAAAAGCAATTCGTCTGATTGAACAATGGAGAACGCTGGCCAATGAACTCAAACCTCAAATGCAACTCGATATGGCTTTTACGTTGGAAGAATGTGCCCAAGACCTCGATCAAATTTTAAGGAGCAAATAAGTTCCATGTACTTACTTAACGCTTTTTAAAAAAACAGTTTCATTCTAGCTTACTGCTTTATTCTGAACGTTCACCCACCCGATGGTGGGTGAAGTTTGTACAAAAGATGATGTGTATTTCAATCGCTCACTTTTTGGCTTGCGTTTTCAACAAAATCCGCTATTATTCTTTCCACGTTGCCGGCATAGCTCAGTTGGTAGAGCAACTGACTTGTAATCAGTAGGTCCACAGTTCGAATCCGTGTGCCGGCACCATTTTATACTTAGCCTCGCTTTTTAGTGAGGCTTTGTTGTTTCTAGCCTTTAGGTTTTTATTTCGTTTTAAATATCTTTAATTGCTGTAATTTGAGCATAGCGCACGATGCCCTGTTCAAATAATTTTTGACAAAGTTTAGCTGTCATTTGAATTTTCAAATCATCCAAGTTTTTAACTACATTTTGCGCCAAGTGCTCATGATAATAATTTGAAAAACCTGAGAATACTGCACCAGATATATCCTCAATTTCAATCTGCTGATAACCCTGTGCTTGAATGCTGTGCATCAAGTCTGCTTCTAATTGAAGATGACCTAAATGAACGTCCGCAGCTTTTAACAGCATTTTCAGTTGAAGCCTCTCAAAACGATTTAAATTCAAAAATGCATCGCTCAGCATCAGATAATGAAATCCAATCCGACCGTTTGAATTTAAAATAGAATGGGTGGATCGCAGGAATAAATTTAAATCACAGTGATAAGCAGCATCCAGACACAGCACCACATCAAAAGGTCTAGAGAATGTCTTTGAATTTAAATTTAAAAAAGAATTTTGGATGATCTGTATATTTGAATTTAAAGTGTGTCGTATGCGCTGCACACATTCGACTTGTAATTCAACCGCGCAAAGTTGCTGAACATGGTAATGCTGTCGCCACAGCAGTAGGCTCGCCCCCTGCCCACAGCCCAAATCCAAAACCCGATCATTGGCATCTAGCTGTAACCGATCTGCAAGGCGCATGGCCAAAGCTTGGCCAGCCTCAGGGTAAGATGATTGACCATCCTCCCAATAGCCGAGATTGCTCCAAGCCAGTACAGCGTGATCTCCCAATTGTTTGGCATCAATTGCATACTTATGCTTTGGAAAATATTGCTGTAAAGTTTGGAGCCATTTCATGCTTTAGTAGCCGAGTTGTGGGGCAACCTCAACTTTAGGTTTTAATCCTACAAACGGCAATGGTGCACCAAAAATTTCTGCAATATGCATTGCAGAGGTCACTGCTGATTCTAAAATCGGTAAACCATCACACGACCATGAACCACAGAAAAAGACTTTTCGGTTTGCCATTTTATGACGCTGTTGTAATTCTTTATTCAGCGCGACGGTTTTTGAATCCACCACGGCGCGAGTTAAGGTTACGGTTGAAATCACTTTTTTCGGATCAATTTCCGTCACGGGCTGCCACGTTTGGAACACCGCATTTTTACCGACCAGACTTGGTTCTACTGAGTTAAGCCAGACTGTGAACTGTTGACGGGTAAACTTACGATCCATCATATAACTGAGCACTGACCAATCTTTACGCTTTGGCGGCATCACAGAAGAATCGGTATGAATGACCAGTTGACCTTGCTCAAAACGGAATTGTCTTAACAATGCAATATCATCGACAAATTGTGCAGAATCTAAAAATTCTTCAATTTTGGTCGTTGGGGTTGCAACCACCACACGATCAAATAATTGCTGTTCGCCCTTGTTATTTTCTACCAAAACCTTTTCAGCTTGCTCTGTAACTTTGGTAATGGCCGAGCCACTTTGAATATTGATATTTTCAATCAACTTATCCACCAAAGCTGGGGTTCCGCCTTGTAGACGTAGTAAAGCATCGCCATCGGTCAATTGACGTAAAAAGATCAACAATGGTTTGGCAGGCCATTCACCAATGGTTTTTGGATTGCAGGTACAAATGGTATAAAGCACTGGCATAACTGCACCATGCCAAAATACTTCTTCAATCTCATGCTGATTAATAAACTCAGCCAAAGTCATGTCTTGATCTTTAGATTTGAAGAACTTAGCAATCGCAGTTTTAAGTTGCAACATGCCTTTAACCAAACGCCATCCATACTGTTGGAGACCTTTGCGATTATTAATAATTGGAAAATTGCCGATGCGACTTCGCGTCGTGGTTAACCACGTTTCAGTACGATCTTCAAACAGCCAACTACATGCCATATAGGTACGCACAGGATAGGTTTTAATGCCCAAATAAGTCGCAAGACTCAAGGTATTTTTCCATAAGTGCGGGTTCATGACACGTAAGGGAGCATCAATCAAACCACCTTCAAACTCTGTACTGTGGCTATCCATACCACGCCCAGTCAGCGCTTCGAAAATAGTAATATTATGCCCTGCATCCTTCAGAATTCTTGCGGTAGCAAGACCAGCCATGCCGCTACCAATAACTGCAATATCCAAAATTATGATCCGTCAATCTGACTTATATTGACTGAAATTATGACCCAATGTCGAAAAAATAGGGCTATTAAAAAATACCAGAATCACATCTTTTCATGCACCTTGTCTAAAATATACAATCAGCTGAAATTACATTTCATTACACTAAAAAGAAGCATGTAAACAAATTTATGCTTTTCTGAATCTTGTTCCAAATTAAAATTTAAGTTGTTTAAAAACAATAGATATAAATTAACTATTTTTAAAATAGATGTTTTACAACATCCGCAAAAGACGCTAAGATACGCCCCACATAAAAATGATAACTACATCACATAATATTGCATAGGTAACTATGCAAAACGAGCTAAAACTAGAAAGATACAGCGCATAAAAAATCCCTACTCTTGACCGAGTAGGGATTTCTTCTTTTAGACAGTCAGTGCTTAGTCCACCACAGCAACTGGAATTTCACCAAACTTTCCACGATTAAAATCATCAAAAGCTTGCACTATTTCCTCTTTGCTATTCATCACAAACGGACCATAACCTTGGATAGGCTCATTGAGTGGCTCACCCGTCAACACCAAAAATTTAGTGTCTGTGAGTGCTTGAAACTGGATTGCAGCTTCGCCATCTTGAGCGAACATCACAATTGAATTATCCACCACTTTTTGTGTGCCATTAATCAGCACTTCACCACTGAGCACAACCACAATGGTGTTATGAGTCACAGGAACATGCACAAAAGTTTCGTAGTCTGCTTTGAGTTCTCCATCCCATACATTGACTGGGCTGAAAGTTTGCGCTGGACCATGATGACCGCCAAATTCACCTGCAATAACACGGATATGTCCTGCATTATCATCCATTTCAATCCGTGGAATTTCCGCAACAGTCAAAGCTTGGTAACGTGGCGTAGTCATTTTATCTTTGGCTGGCAAATTCACCCAAAGTTGCACCATTTCAAACAGACCACCATGTTCAGCAAAGGCAGGTGAATGAAACTCTTCATGCACCACACCTGCACCTGCGGTCATCCACTGTACATCACCTGTGTTAATCGTACCGCCACCACCACTCGAGTCTTTATGTGTGACTTCGCCACTATATGCAATAGTAACGGTTTCAAAACCACGGTGTGGATGTGAACCCACACCACGTTGAGTCGTAGTCGGATCAAATTTGTATGGTGCAGCATAGTCCAACAGTAAGAACGGACTAATGGCTTGGCCTAAACGGTCGTATGAAAACAGGTTTTTAACTGGAAAACCGTCACCGACCCAATGCATGTTTTGATTGCGATATACACCTATTACTTTTTTCATCTTGGAACTCCTATATGGATAGGATGAATATGCAATCTATACTACCCCTTTCCTCAGTTCACTTATAGCTCTGTGCCAATACACACAATCACACCAGTAGGACAATATCATTAGAACCATCCTGCTTTTATAAAAACCATTTGAAAAACAAAGCCATCTTTTATTGTGATGGCATATTTTTGCTCAAATTTTCCTATTTTTAAGATTAAGCATCTCGTTTGGCTTATTTTATTGTCCCATTTTCATCACTAGGATGGTGCTAAATCGAGAAGCGAAAATAAACAGATCTTTGGCTTTTCGGTTTTATAGATAACCACACAGAGGATAGAAAAATGACTCAGCCATATATTCGTTTAGACAAAGATAATGCAGCCGTGCTGTTAGTTGACCATCAAGCAGGTTTACTGTCATTGGTCCGTGATATTGACCCTGATAAATTTAAAAACAATGTGCTTGCCCTTGCCGCAGCAGCAAAATATTTTAATCTTCCCACCATTTTAACCACCAGCTTTGAAGATGGTCCAAACGGACCTTTAGTCCCAGAATTGGTCGATATGTTTCCAGATGCTCCTTATATTGCACGTCCAGGACAAATCAACGCATGGGACAATGAAGACTTTGTCAAAGCAGTCAAAGCAACAGGTAAAAAACAGTTAATCATTGCAGGTGTGGTGACAGAGGTTTGTGTGGCATTCCCTGCACTTTCAGCACTTGAAGAAGAATTTGAAGTATTTATCATCACTGATGCTTCAGGAACATTTAACCCCATCACGCGTGATGCCGCATGGGATCGTATGTCACAAGCTGGTGCTCAACTAATGTCTTGGTTTGGTGCAGCTTGTGAATTACACCGTGACTGGCGTAATGATATTGAAGGCTTAGGCGCTCTTTTTGCAGCACACATCCCAGACTATAAAAACCTGATTCAAAGTTATAGCAAAAATACAGCGAGCAAATAATCTGCTGAGCGAAGAAGCGATCTTTGGATTAATGCCAATCAGTTCAGAAATTGATTGGCATTTTATTTTTAAATTCATCATGTTATTTGATAGGTAGAACTTTTATCTGGCACGATTCAAGGCAAAAACAGTTTAAACAAGTCAGCGTCCTGCGATCTATTTCCGCATCAAAGGAATCTGGCAAGTTCTGCAGTGAAACACGCTATGTTGCAAGATACTTTTTTACGGACTCAAAAATTAAGGGGCTCATGACAAGAAAACTGAACAGGCCAGCATTAGATCTTCAGATCACTTTTTCGTCGTGCTTACCCATCCGCAATGATACAGTGTAAGACATTCATAACAGACTGCGATATGTCGTAAATCTATACAGGCTTAAACACATCATGCATTCATTTGACGACTATTATTATTTCTATCTTGTGGTCAAACACGGGGGGTTTAGTGCCGCAAGTGAGGCCTCAAATATCACCAAATCGAAGCTCAGTCGCCGTATTTTAGACCTTGAAGCTAAATATAATGTGAATCTCATTCAACGCTCAACCCGTCACTTTAAAGTGACACCTTTGGGTCAGGAATTATTTGATGAATGCCAACAAATTATTCAGCAAGTTGAAACTGCCAACAACGTTTTACTGAAACAGAAAAGCGAACCTCAGGGTTTAATCAAACTGAGTTGCCCTTCGGTCATGATGCGCTATCAAATTCGCAGTTTGCTCAATCAGTTTCTAAAACAATATCCCAAAGTTCAAGTTGAAATGGAGCTCACCAGTCGTCGTGTGGATGTCCTACATGATGATATTGATCTGGCGATTCGTACCAATTTCACAGCCAATGAAGACTCCAGCATTGTGGTACGTGATGTCGTAAGAACTACACATTGCCTAGTTGCCAGCCCTGAACTTCTACAAGGACGCAACATTCAATTTGCGACAGAATTGAATGATTTCCCAACCCTCGCGCTTGGGGTACAAAAGAACCAATATCAGTGGCTATTACATCATATTGAGACCCAAGAACAAATCGTCATTCCTTTGACACCACGGATAAAAAGTAATGACGTAGCAGGCATTTATTATTCAGTCTTAGATGGTTTAGGCATTGCCAATCTGCCCTACTTAACCGTAGAAGATGACATTACAACTGGTCGCTTGGTTCATATTTTACCTGACTGGTGTTCCAATATTGGCACCGTGCAACTGGTCTATGCTTCACGCAAAGGACAGCGCTTGGTCATGGAAAAACTGATTGAACATTTGGTTCAAGGCATACGCGACTTTGCCACCAACAGTAAAGGCTATCACCTTTAAAAAATAACCGTACTCAACATAAAAAAATCAGCCACTGGGCTGATTTTTTTATGCGCATCGTTCCAATAGATTGGAACGATGCGCGACCTTGTATCATTCGATCTACTTAGATTTTACCGACCAAATCAATTGAAGGAGCCAGCGTCGCTTCACCTTCTTTCCATTTTGCTGGACATACTTCACCTGGATGCGCATGTACATATTGCGCAGCTTTTACTTTGCGTAACAGTTCAGAAGCATCACGGCCAATACCGCCTGCATTAATTTCAATAATTTGGATTTTTCCTTCGGGATCAATCACAAATGTACCACGATCAGCCAAACCATCAGATTCAATCAGTACTTGAAAGTTTTTAGACAATGTCCAAGTCGGATCCCCAATCAATGGATATTGAATTTTACCAATCACATCCGAAGTGTCATGCCATGCTTTATGGGTAAAATGAGTATCTGTAGATACACCATAAATTTCCACACCCAATTTTTGGAATTCAGCATAATGATCAGCTAAATCGCCTAATTCGGTTGGACAAACAAAGGTAAAGTCAGCAGGATAGAAAAATACAACAGACCATTTGCCTTTAAGGTTTTGTTCAGACAACTCAATAAATTCACCATTTTGGTACGCTGTTGCATTAAACGCTTTAACTTCAGTATTGATTAAACTCATGTATTTTTCCTCAAAAATGAATGAATGTGCTTAAGTAATGAAGCTAGAATACGTGCAAATTAAAAATTGGTGAAACAGTAAGTTTTTATGAAATTTATCGGTTTTTTAGATTAGAAAACCCTCGTTAAGTTTTACCCTTTTCACAGTTGTCACTATCAAGTTTTACATCTGAAATGCGTTTAAAGACTGCCATGCTGCTTGAGCTAAAACGTTTGCATAATCTGTAGGTAAAGGGCTTACTCGACCAGATAACCAAGCACGGCAGTAGCTTTCTGTTGGTCCAATCATCAGAGAAAGGCGAAGTTCAACTGGCACAGCAGTCATGTACTCGGCATCAGGCTGAAGCGCCAGCCACTGACCTAATTGCAAATTACGCTGTAAGTTTTCCTGCTTTAACGTTTCGGCATGTATCCCTTGCTGCACACTGTAACTGGCTGCATATAAAAATCGTGCAAAATCAGGATACTGCTCTACCCAGTCCAGATAACTATGAATAACGGCATACAGTCCATGTTTAAGGTTTTGACTCTGTTGCAAAGCGTGCATACGTTGAGTCGCTTGATCCTTTAAAGCCGAAATATATAAAGCCGAAACGATGCCTTCTTTATGTTTAAAATGATGATAAATCGCCCCAACACTGGTCTCAGCAGCATCTCGAATCATCTCTATGGTCGTGCTTTCGATACCCTGCTGAATAAACTGTTGTAAAGCACAATTTAAAATCTGACGTTTAAGCTCCGCACGTCGACCAGGATAAATTCGTTCAAGTAAGGCTATGTTTTGCATCATCATTCCTTTTTTATTGTGCTCATCATAAATCAAGACTCGCTCTTTTGTGTAGCAGAGTCGTCAAATCAGCCAAATACAGAATAATATTCTGTATGAGAATATTATTCTTCAAATAATGCATGAAGGACATCACCATGAGTCAAGCCTTAAAAATATGGAAAACCCTAGAAGCCAAACCTGCTGGGAAATGGACATTTTCAAAATTGCTGTGTTTAAAGGCGCCTTATTTCAGCAGTATCTCCCCATTATTCGAACAACTGCGCCCAGACTACTGCGAAGTGAGCATAAAAAAACACCGTGCTGTGTTGAATCATATTGGTACTGTACATGCCATTGCGATGTGTAATATGGCAGAACTCGCCGGAGGCACCATGACCGATGTGACCGTACCCAATACGCACCGCTGGATTCCAAAAGGCATGCAAGTAGAATATATACAGAAAGCATCGACTGATTTAGTCGCAGTGGCAACACCAGCACAGTCCAATTTTGTTTGGAATGAAGGCAGTGATTATGTGGTCAATGTTGAAGTTAAAAACACTGCTCAAGAACTGGTTTTTCGTGCCACAATTACAATGTGGGTTTCACTGAAAAAATAAAATTTGCGACCAAAACCCACTATTCGATGGTGGGTTTTCAATCCGTTCATCTTAAATGCGTACAAACTAACAATGATCTTTTTCAAATGAATTTGCATACACTCTGTTAAGATGAATGATGATCTATCCCCATTAATTTCATTTTAAAAAATAGAGAAAGTCATGGCCCAAATTAAAATCTATGCTTTAAATAAAACCATAAAAAGACATCGAGATCATCTAAGTATTGCCATTCACCAAGCGTTAACCAAAACACTGAAATATCCCATAGAAAAAAAGTTTCAACGTTTCATTTCATTAGAATCAGAACATTTTATTTACCCATCAGACCGTACAGAATCTTACATCATTATCGAAATCTCTATGTTTGAGGGCAGGACAAAAGAAGCAAAAAAAGCCCTTATTAACACACTATTTCAAAACATTAATGATTTATGTGGAATTGATTTCAATGATATTGAAATCACAATATTTGAAACCCCAAAAGAAAACTGGGGAATTAGAGGTAAAAATGCTGATGAATTACAATTAAATTATCAGATCAATATTTAGAAAATAAAATACAGTATAAAAAAACAAATATTTAACTGTGAGTTTCCAATGAAGACACTTTAATGCAGGCACATCCATAACAGAAAAGCCCTTGAAAATGAACTGTATAAATTCATTGATACAAGATCTACGATATTAAATGATCACTTTAACTTATTTAATTATCAGAATAAAAAACATCGCAGGGAATATGACACCTAATAAAAAAAATACAAATGGGGCAACATACCTATCCACCCATACGGGGCTATTTCCATGCCCATCTGTAAATAGACGCTTTTTCCCTATAGATAACGTAACTAAGAGAAAGGCCAAAAAATACAGTATATTTTGATTAAATAAAGCAAGATTTTCAAAATAATGGATGCCATGTGTTCTTTCTGAGAGCAAAAAGAATATAAAAACGGTATAGCCGATAAAGCCTGTCCCACAACACATCCATCCAGAGGCTTCGCTTTTTGATTGTCTTAATTTCAATTTTTAAGCCCTTTAAAATAAACAAAGTGCCTTATCCAAAATATCTGAGTTTCTCTGCACATAAAAAAAGAACTTGATATCAATCAAGTTCTTTTTGATCACTTTGTACAAGGTTTATACCTGATACCAGTTAAAACGGAAGGTCATCATCCATATCCGCTGGTGCTGTTGCAGGCGCAGACTGAGGTGCTGCTTTTGGTGCAAAACCACTTGGGTTATTGTTCGCATAACCACCTTGTTGGTTGTTACCACCTTGATTGCCACCATAACCGCCTTGGTTGTTATTGTTATAACCTCCACCTTGGTTATTGTTGAAACGTGGTTGTGCATAACCATCATTTCCGCCTTGCATTTGCTCACCTTGCTGACGGTTGTTGTCTAGCATCTGCATTTGCTCACCACGGATTTCTGTGGTGTAACGCTCTTGACCATTTTGGTCTGTCCACTGGCGCGTGCGCAATGAACCTTCAATATACACTTTTGAGCCTTTGCGCAGGTATTGTTGCGCAATTTCACCTAGACGGTTGTGTAACACAATACGATGCCATTCAGTTTGCTCTTTACGCTCACCTGTACTTTTATCTGTCCAAGAGTCGCTGGTTGCAATTGAAAACTGAGTCAACGAACCACCATTTGGAAAAGTTTTCGTCTCTGGATCTCGGCCTAATGTGCCCACTAAAATAACTTTATTTACACCGCGCATCTGATGTTTACTTCCTATCTATTTCTATTATTTACTTTATAAGAGTTATGCTTAAATGGCTACCTCTTTCCCTAACAACTGCGTTAAATCTTGTCGCGTCGCATCATCTATTTGCTGCTTATCGACCTTGACATACGCCACTTGCTGATCAGACATCACCACGACCTCTTCAATACCACGAATCGCTAAAAGTTGGGAAGTCCATTCATCTGTTTGTTTATGTTCAGGTAAACGTAGCACCATCGAAGATAAATAGCGTGGCTGCGCCAAACCAAAACTAATCAATAACCAAATAATGGCAAGTCCAGTCAGAATACTCCAGCCCAAAGCAGTATTGTTTAATAACAATAATTGTCCACCTGTAACGCCACCAAAAAAAGCGCCTAAAAACTGGCTGCTGGCATTTACGCCCATCGCGGTGGCTTTAGACTGAATTGGTGCGGCTTTCGATAACCATGAGGGCAACAACGCCTCCATAACATTAAAAGCAATAAAGAATAAGCCCAAACCCGTGAGCAAAATATACTTTGACTCAAAACCAAAAATTAGAATGCCTAGGCCTAAAATAATACCGCCAATCGCAGTTAAAAAGATGCCACGCATCTTGCGGTATTTTTCAGCCAATACAATACTTGGGAAAGCAAAAAACAGGCTAATCACCAACAATGGCAAGTACACCCAACCATGCGAATTGAGTGGAATTTTGGCAAAATCAATCAACTGTGATGGGACATAAATAAACATTGCTGTCAGCAATAAATGTAAGCTAAACACTGATACATGCAGGCGGTTCAGATCACCCATTTTTAAAACTTGTTTGAGCTGAGCCAAATAACCTTGATCAAAATTTCGATGGTGGCGGGTAACTTTTGGAACCAACAGCAACATTGAAATGGCGGCCAAGCCCATGATGGTCGTTACCCAAAACAAACCTGAAATACCCACCAAACCTGTAAGCCACGGCCCCAAACTAAAGGCTACAGCAAAAGAAACCCCGATACTCATCCCCATGGTTGCCATGGCTTTCATGCGGTTTTCTTCACGGGTCACATCGGCGAGGAGCGCCATCACCACAGCAGAAACAGCACCACCACCAGCAATAGCACGACCAATAATCACCCCATAAATAGTGTCTGACATTGCCGCAATTGCACCGCCCAAAGCAAACAGAAGCAGCCCAAAAACCACCAAAGGCTTCCGACTATAACGGTCAGCAATCAGACTAAACGGAATCTGTAGAATAGCTTGGGTTAAACCATAAATCCCCACAGCTAAACCGAGCAGTGCAGGTGTTGCATATTCATAAGTCTGCCCTGCTACAGAAAAGACAGGGATGATCATGAACAAACCCAACATGCGTAAGGCAAAAATACTGCTTAAGGCAAAAGTTGAACGACGTTCTAAAGCATTCATCATAAACGAAGACAGACTGTATTGAATTAATCTTGGATCAAGATTATAGGCTATTCAATCCGACTAGCGACATGAATTTTATATTTAATAAAAGCGTTCCTGATCTGAAAAACAAAAAGCGCAGCCTGAGCTGCGCTTTTCTTCGGTTCAAAACAAGCTGCTTTAAACGGCTTGATGTTTTTGATATTGGATAGACGCAATCACGGCCCAAACAATAAAGGCTACACCAATTAAACCTGTAACAATTTCAGGAACATGAAGACCTGTACCACTTGCCAGCATAATAAATGCCAAAGCACCAATTGCATAGTGCGCACCATGTTCAAGGAAGACATAAGCATCCAAGGTGCCTTTTTCGACCAAGTAAATGGTCATCGAACGCACAAAGATCGCACCAATGGCAAGGCCCAACATGATAATCACGACATCAGAAGTAATGGCAAAGGCACCAATCACACCATCGAAACTGAACGATGCGTCGAGAACTTCGAGGTATAAGAAACCACCGATACCCGCTTTAACGACACCTGTCGTTGCGCCATTGGCATCATGCACAATTGCATTACCATCTTCATCAATTTCAGGCTCGCCACCGAGTAAATGGCTCAGTACCTGTACACCAATATAAACCACGATGCCCCAGATTCCTGCCATAGTCACGACTAGACGTTTGGCTTCATCAACATTCGCCGCCATCACCAAGAGTGCAATCAAGGCCAAGAATACAGACATTGCAGGGACATTGGCCAAGTTTGCCAAACGACGCTCCAACCAGCGGAACCAGTGCGTATCTTTACCTTCATCCAAAAAGAAGTTAAGAAACACTAACAATAAAAACGCGCCACCAAATGCAGCAATTTCAGGATGATGATCCATCAAACGTTGTGAATAAGTCTTCGGATCATTTAACGCCAATTGAACGACTTCAACGAAGCCCATATCTGCAGTTACCGCCACAATTGCGACAGGGAAGATTAAGCGCATACCAAATACAGCGACTAAAATACCCACGGTAAGGAATAACATTTTCCAAAAATGATCCCAACCACGTAACACGGACGCATTGACCACAGCATTATCAAAAGATAAAGAGACTTCCATCACCGCTAAAATGGCAGTAATAGTCAGTGCAGTAAACATGGTCTTTAAGCCCGCTTCTGGTCCATGGGTAAAACCCCAGTACGCAGACAACGCAAGACACACGATCGTAAAAATGATAGAGAAACCAAAATGTTTCATCATGACAGATCGACCTTTAAAAAATTTGGAAATTAACTAAAACTTAAAAATCAGGTTGAGTTTTATGGTCGCAATTATGACCGTTTTTGTAGATGAAACCAAAACATCTTCGTTAATTTTTACTTATTTCCTCACCACACAGTGTTGGATTGTTCTTCCGAGTCAACAGTTGTTATAGTCTTGCCCATATTTCGGCTTTTCTCAGGATAAATTAATGGCTTTTTCTCAAGATGTTTGGCAACGTAATGTCGACTTATATCAAAAAACATTGGCTTTGCCTTTTAACCAAGAATTGGCTTCAGGTAGCTTGAATAAAGAAGCGTTTTGTCATTATGTCATCCAAGATGCACATTACTTGGTGGCTTATGGTCGCGCGCTCGCCGTATGTGGCGCCAAAGCTTATGATGCTGATGACATTATTCAGTTTAGCCAAGGGGCCAAAGAAGCAATTGTAGTGGAACGCAGCTTGCACGATGGTTTTATGAAAAACTTTGGGATTTCAAAACAACAATTTGAAGAAACTCCTTTGACATTAGCTTGTCATCATTACACTTCTTTTTTAACCGCAACAGCATGGTCTGAAAGCTATCCTGTGGTGTTAGCGGCACTCTTACCTTGTTTTTGGATTTATGCTGAAGTCGGTAAAGACATTGTGGGCAACTCTATCGCTAACAACCCATACCAAGCCTGGATTGATACTTATGCTGGAGAAGAATTCAATCAAGCTGTGCGCAATGTGATTGCAACCATTGATAAAGTAGCTGCACGTTGTGATGCCGATACCATTGAGAAAATGCATAAAGCCTACCGTAAAGGGGCTGAACTGGAATGGTTATTTTGGGACAGCGCTTATAAACAACAGCAATGGCTCGGTTTAGACCACGCTTAAAAGCTCAAATGATCCCAAAAGCCCTGAACTCTTCGGGGCTTTTTTATTGCCCAAACATCGTATTTTTTCAGATGACGCGATTGCTATTTTAAGGATTTAAAACTAAACTTCACCAATGATAATAATTATCATTTGCATAATTAACTTTCGAGGGCCATTCCCATGCATCCTGATACTCTAGGTACTGAAGCCATTCGTGCATTTTTTACCGTACAATGCTGCTGGCTAAATAACGAAGAAATTTATCTTGAAAAAGGCTGTTTACACTGCGGTTCTGCCGCGACCTATCTGATTTATTATACCAATCCACACATTCAAAAACTGATGTTAGCTTTTATTAAAAAATATCATTGTCTTTTAAGTCGGCAACAAGATTTACTCGACTTACCTGACTTTGAAGATGACTACGACACTTTCTTGCAAACCCTTGAGCATGAGGTTAATTTTTATGCGCGAATTCATCATGACATCGCGCGTCCTTTTGCTTTTGAAACAGTCGATTCAATCTTTGAACGTAGCTATGCCATCGCATGTTAGTCGCAGCATAAGAGCATAACTATTACGATCTCATTCAGGCGTATGACAAACGATACAAATGACAACAGCATTTTAGCTTTGCCATACACCTGACATTTTTAATGTTTCTTCTATTCCTATATTTATATCAAACTTTTCATCTCCAACTCTCAGTCTGTCACTCTACTTTGAGACTTGTCTCGACCATCAAATCTAGCTACAGTCTATCAGCAGCATTTTTTCTTCTAGCCGACATAATTTGTCGCTATAAAATCATCTGTAACACTTGAACAAAGCATAAGTCGTTATCATATACCTCCTTTATCTGCACAATTTCGAGATAGTTTTATGAGCCAAAGTCATATCCGTATTCGAGGCGCACGTACCCATAACTTAAAAAATGTGAACCTTGATATTCCCCGCGACAAATTCGTGGTGATCACGGGACTTTCTGGTTCAGGTAAGTCGTCGCTTGCATTTGATACACTGTACGCCGAAGGTCAGCGTCGTTATGTCGAATCGCTCTCGGCCTATGCGCGCCAGTTTCTATCACAAATGGAAAAACCTGAAGTTGACTCAATTGAAGGCTTAAGCCCTGCAATTGCGATTGAACAAAAGTCGACCAGCCACAACCCACGCTCTACGGTGGGCACCATTACCGAAATTTATGACTATTTACGTCTACTCTACGCACGTGTCGGCACACCGTTTTGCCCAGAACATGATTTGCCGATGGTGGCTCAGACTGTGTCGGAAATGGTCGATGCAGTAAAAGGATTAGATGAAGGGACCGCCCTGATGCTGCTGGCGCCAGTCGTGCGGGAACGTAAAGGTGAATATTCAAACCTGTTCGAACAACTACAAAGTCAAGGTTTTGTGCGTGCCCGTGTCGATGGTGAAATTGTAGATCTCGACCCGATCCCAGAACTCGATAAAAAGAAAAAGCACACCATTGAAGTGGTGGTGGATCGTTTCAAAGTCCGTGATGACCTCGGCAACCGTATTGCAGAATCTTTTGAAACTGCTCTACGTCTCGGTGGTGATATTGCCATTCTCTCGTGGATGAACGGTGAACATCCCGATCGGGTCTTTTCGGCTAAACACTCGTGTCCTGAATGTGACCGTGCTGTTGCAGAACTGGAACCACGTTTATTTTCATTTAACAACCCCTTTGGTGCCTGTCCAACCTGCGATGGTTTAGGGACTCGTAGCCATTTTAGTGCTGAAAAACTCATTCCAAGCCCAGAAGTTTCCATTAGCCAAGGCGCGATTCGTGGTTGGGACAGACAACGCCCGTACTACTACAGCATGATTGAAAAAGTGGCGGCGCATTTTGGTTTTTCTTTGGATACGCCTTGGAATGAACTGAATGCCGATACTAAAAAGAAATTCCTCTATGGTACAGGCAAAGAAAAAGTTGATCTCAGTTACATAGATGAACGTGGTCGTAAACATAACCGCGTACAAGCCTTTGAAGGAATTTTGCCGCACTTAGAACGTCGTTACCGCGAAACTGAAAGTAACTATGTTCGTGATGATTTGGCACAGTATTTATCCAATGCGGCCTGTGATGCTTGCGGTGGCTCACGTCTGAACGAAATTTCACGTCATGTTCGTGTCAAAGACAAAACCATTGCCCAAATTACCAAAATGTCGATTGGCGATGCTGAAAGCTATTATCAGGACTTAAATCTTGATGGGGCTAAAGGTGAAATTGCCGATAAGATTTTTAAAGAAATTCGTGAGCGCCTGCATTTCTTGGTCTCTGTGGGTCTAAACTATTTAAGCCTATCGCGTTCAGCAGAAACCTTGTCTGGTGGTGAAGCGCAACGTATTCGTCTAGCTTCACAAATTGGCGCAGGTTTAATGGGCGTGATGTATGTCCTCGATGAGCCATCTATTGGTCTGCATCAGCGTGATAACGACCGTTTGCTGGAAACTTTGGTTCGCTTACGCGACTTAGGCAACACAGTGTTAGTGGTTGAGCATGATGAAGATGCGATTCGGGCAGCAGACCATATTATTGATATTGGTCCAGGTGCAGGGATTCATGGTGGTCATGTGATTGCTGAAGGGACGTATGATGAAATTCTCGCGAATACAGACTCGCTCACAGGTCAGTATTTATCAGGTAAACTGAAAATTGAAGTTCCGAAAAAACGTACTGAACCACCAAAGCCTGATGAACAAATTAAATTGATGGGTGCTGCGGGTCATAACCTACAAAATGTAGATTTAACTATTCCTTTAGGCGTGATGACCTGTGTCACAGGTGTGTCTGGTTCGGGTAAATCAACCTTGATTAACCGTACATTATTGCCTTTGGCAGCGACTCAACTGAATGGTGCAACCACTTTAACCGCAGAAAAGTTTGACTCGATAGATGGTCTGCAATTCCTTGATAAAGTAGTTGATATCGACCAAAGTCCGATCGGTCGTACACCTCGCTCCAACCCTGCAACCTATACCGGTTTATTCACCCCAATTCGTGAACTCTTTGCACAGACTCAAGAAGCCAAAGCACGTGGCTATGCCGCAGGGCGTTTCTCATTTAACGTGAAAGGTGGTCGCTGTGAAGCCTGTGAGGGTGACGGCATGATCAAAGTCGCAATGCACTTTCTACCTGATATGTATGTGCCTTGTGATAACTGTCATGGTAAACGCTATAACCGTGAAACCTTAGAAGTCGGTTATAAAGGCAAGAATATTTCGGATGTGTTGGAAATGACGGTGGAAGACGCCATGCATTTCTTCGACGCGATTCCTGTCATTCACCGTCGTTTGGAAACCTTAAATCAAGTCGGTTTAGGCTATATTCGCTTAGGCCAGTCTGCAACTACACTATCAGGTGGTGAAGCACAGCGTGTGAAGCTGGCTCGTGAACTAGCGAAACGTGATACGGGTAAAACGCTGTATATCTTGGATGAACCAACTACAGGTCTACATTTCCACGATATTGCTAAGCTTTTAGATATCCTGCATGAGCTACGGAATAAGGGCAATACCATTGTGGTGATTGAACATAATTTGGATGTGATTAAAACCGCAGACTGGATTGTGGACTTAGGTCCAGAAGGAGGTTCAGGTGGCGGGATGATTATCGCGGAAGGAACGCCTGAACAGGTTGCGAAGAATAAAATTTCGCATACAGCGAAGTTTTTGAAGCCGATGTTGAAGTAGTAAATCCTCCCCAACCCTCCTTTTAAAAAGGAGGGAGTTCCCATTACTAATCAAATGGTGTTCCCCTCTTTATCAAAGAGGGGTTAGGGGAGATTCAATAACTGTCGCCTAAAAAAATTACAATTAATGATTTATTCAATTTCATTTTAAAAATATCTACAAATATAGAATAAGGAAAAATAAGAATGGTTATAGATACAAATAACTGGAATACAATTAAAAATGTTTTTTCTAAAGCACAGCAAGCAAATATGCATGCGAATATTGCTAGTGTTTCTCGCGATGGGATACCAAATATTACTCCAATTGGAACTGTCTTTTTGAATGATGATGGAACAGGATTTCTATTTGATGCATTCTCTCAACAATTAGCAGAAAACTTAAAGCAAAATAAAAATGTTTGTATCAGTGCTGTAAATTCAAGCAAATTATTTTGGCTATCATCTTTTATTAAAGGACAATTTAGCTCCTATCCTGGGGTAAGAATCTATGCAGAACTAGGAGAATTAAGGCCCGCGACAGAAGACGAGAAATTACGAGTGAACGCTCGCATCCAGTCTCTAAAATGGACCAAAGGAAGTAAATTAATTTGGTCTGATTTCACCTATGTTAGAGAGTTTAATGTTAATTCTTACCGATGGATAAAGTACCCGCATATGATGGATCATTTAAAATAATGTTACACTAAAGCAGAATCCACTTTAAATAA
>NZ_BKFU01000044.1:0-31886 GCF_008980265.1 Acinetobacter sp. TUM15064
ATAAAGATAGACCACGACCTCCTAAAGAAGCACAGGGGAAAGATCATCCACAGCCTCCTAAAGACGCAAATGGTTGCCCGATGCCACCCAAAGATTTGAATGAAAAAAATCGTTCGTAATGATTGAAGCCTCAATGTTTATTGCTTCTTAAATTATGGAATGGATATATGCCGTTTTGATGCGAAGTAATTTTCACTGGAATAAAAACCGCCTGTAAGGGCGGTTTTTTTATGGATTATAAGATGATAAAATTATTTGATTTACAAGATGTTATTCTCCAATTAGTTTCATCTCTCTTTCATCCCACCAGTGTTGGGCATAAATCGTAGGATTAGTTGTAAGTATTTCATTCAAAATAGTAGCTAGGAATGTAAGTTGCTCTGATATATCAATTTTCTTAAAAAATCCTTTCTTAATTATTGGCTTAGATGGGTTTATAAAAACTAAGAAACCATTCTCATACTCTTGATAATGATTGCAACCAATCCAAATATCTTTAAAGCTTTCATCTGCTAAAGGTATTAAATATCCCCAATCCTCATTTAAGAACTCTGATACAGTTACACCATGTTTAGGAAGTTCTTCTGATAAGTATTTGGCTAATGTGTAGCCCCAAATTTGCCCATCCCAATTTTTTTGTTCTTCAGAAGTTTGAGGGAAGTTATCAGATCGAAACTCTATATGTGTTTTTAATAAGCTCATAATTTTCTTATTCTTTAATATTGAATGATTAAAATAAGAGTTCTTATAGAAGTTGTCTATCTTGTAAACTAATTTTTAAAAATTAAGTCATTAATTGAGTTGTATTCCCTTCATTTATATAATAGAGCTGATATGAATATTTTTTAAAACGAAAATATAAGTAAATAATGAGGTAAGTCTATATTTTTACGAAATTTATCGCTTTTGTAAGTAACTTAATTATGTTCTGTCAACCTAAAAGGATCTTTAACTTTTAATAAAGCTGTTTGTATTCAAAATTAGGTTTAACTAAATTTTGAAGAATATCTTTCTCCAATATTACCCATTCTGCAAACTCTGGCTCAATCAATAATGTCTGCGACACAAAGCCATAACACACACGTTGCAGATTTAAACTCAATTGCAGGAGTTGCTCTGCATCATCAACATAAGGCTCAAGGATACTGCGCCACATTTGCACCATCATTTCATAACTCTTTCGATAGCTTTCAATGTTTGAAACCTGCCGTTCCAGCAAAAAAGTCTGCGCCCAGAGAAACTGTCGAATCTGAATCTGTTCGAGCTGAAAGTGAATAATTTGTTGTAAATAGTCTTCAAAATTTGATTTTGTGGATAACTCTATCAGGCTTTGTGCATAACTTTTTAGTTGCTCCGCATTGGTTTTTACGTGCTGATGAATGGTTAATGCAACCAAATCTTCCTTCTTTGAAAAGTACTCATAAAAAGTCCCTAAACCGACACCTGCCACATCGGTAATTTCCCGAATGGTAATTTCATGTGCATGACGCTCATGCAAAAGCCGAACAAAACTTTCTTGCAAAGCTTCTTGGGTGAGTTTAGCTCGCGACTGGCGCGGTCTACGGCGGACTTGGATCTCAGGATTCTTCATAGCACAAAGCTGAACATGGCAGACTCAATTTTTCTCTATACTGAAATGAAAAGCACAGCATAACAAGAGCAAAGTGATATGAATACGACAGGGATGACCCATCAAATCAGCAATCAGTTTGATGAACTGGAAAATTACAATCTGTTTGAAACTGATATCGTTTTACAAAAAATATTGGCCCGTTATGGCAGTCAGGATCAGGAAAGACTCACAGAGATGGGGAAAGTAATTGGTTCGGCGGAATATTATGACTATGCCGATCTGGCCAATAGGCATACACCTATTTTACATGCCTTCGATGCTCGCGGACGCCGTAAAGACTTTATCGAGTTTCACCCTGCATGGCATAAATGGATGGGCCTGAACCGTCAGTTCGATACCCATGCACATCCGTTTAATCATCCGAATTCATCCTCAAAATGGGTCGAGTGGGCAGCACGTTTTTATTTGGCAGGGCAGGTCGAGTGTGGAAACTTGTGCCCAAATTCGATGACTTTGGGCAGTATTCCACTGATTCAACGTGAGCCTGAACTGTGGGCCAAAATCGGCGATAAGTTACTTTCGACCGAATACGATGAACGTGATGTGCCCATCAGCCAAAAAAAATCAATTTGGCTAGGGATGGGCATGACCGAAAAGCAGGGCGGTTCGGATGTACGTGCCAATGAAACCATTGCAGTACCTGTCGCAGCGTCGGGGCGTGGACAAGCCTATTTGCTCACAGGGCATAAATGGTTTTTCTCTGCACCGATGTGTGATGCACATTTGGTGGTGGCAAAGACGGAACAAGATGGTTTGGCCTGTTTCTTTGTGCCACGTTGGCTAGAGGATGGCAGCAAGAACCCAATTCATGTGCAACGCTTAAAAGACAAAGTGGGCAACCGTAGCAACTCCAGTTCCGAAGTCGAATTTAAAGACGCGTGGGGCATTATGATTGGGGAAGCTGGACGCGGTATTCCCACCATTATTGAAATGGCGAATTACACCCGTCTGACCTGTTCCGTAGGCAGTACTGCCATGCTTAGGCAAGCCTTGGTGCAATGTATTGTTTATACCCGTCAGCGCAAAGCTTTTGGCAAACATTTAGCACAGCAGCCTTTGATGCAAGCGGTACTAGCAGATTTAGCCTTAGAAACGGAAGCGGCGATGCAACTTAGTTTCCATCTTGCACATTGCTATGAAGCGGATGACGCATTGTCCGTAGCATGGAAACGCATTCTGACCCCAGCTTCGAAGTTCTGGGTATGTAAGCGTGCAGTTGAGTTGACTGGCGAGATGATGGAAGTCTTTGGGGGCAATGGCTATGTCGACAACGGCATCATGGCGCGCATTTTTAAAGAAGCCCCAGTCAATACCATTTGGGAAGGTTCAGGTAATGTCATGTGTTTGGATGTATTGCGTGCTATCAGCCGTGATGTAGAGTCGATTGAGATCTTGTTTCAAGATTTAGCATCCACCGCGATGCAAGATGAAAAGTTGAAGCAAGAGCTACAAAGTCTATTTAAATTATTCCAGCAGGCACCTGAAGGACTACAATTTATGGGGCGCAGTTTAGTGAGTCGTTTAGTCATTTTGGCTCAAGCAGTCCTGCTAAAACGGCATGCACCAGACTATGTGGCTGATGGCTTTATTCAAAGCCGTTATAGTCCATTTCATGGTCGGGTTGTCGGGATGCTTGAGATGAAACAACCCGACGTAGAACGACTGCTGCATAGAGCATTTGCGGTTTAAGGCACATTATTGTACTGAAAGTTTTTGCGCCTCATGTTGTTCGAGTTTGACGTTGGGGCTGTCCTCAGCCTGAACAATATCAATCGGAATAAAACGGACTTGGACGATACTGGGTTTATTGTTTGAGTCTGACGAAAGTTTCTGATTGAGTGTTGCAATTTGTGCAGGGCTAGGCGGGATATCGCCACGGATAGAGACACGGACGAGTGTGAAATCATTTCTTTTATCGAATTGGATCGTATCAATAATATTATTATCATGATTCAGCGCAGTACTGATGGTTGCTTCAGTACTGCTTTCATATAGTCGAGCATTGAGCAGAGTATAAAAATTAAAGGAGAGATAAATCCCTAAGAGCGCCAAGAACATTAAGCTAATAGCATTCCGTTTGAGAAACTCTTTGATATTACTCTGCACTTCTTCGCTGGAACCACGTCTAAAGCCTGCAATCCAAAGGACTAAAGATGAGCTAATCTGAATGGCAAAGATATTGGTCACCGCCAGTAAAAAAGCATTGGCTGAATTTTTCCATTCCATATGTGCAAATAAAATCCCACTGGCCACCAAGGGCGGAACCAAAGCAGTGGCAACGGCGACACCAACGACTGCTACAGACAACCGAGGTGAAACCGAAGCAAAAGCTCCTGCTGCACCACCTGCTAAAGCAATCATCAAATCTAAAATGGTTGGTTGCGTGCGCGATAGAATCTCATTGGTCATAGGCAGGTCATAGTTTACTAAACCAATCACGATTCCAATGCTATAAATCATGGCAATGCCAAGGAGTAAAGTGGACAGCGCGGTTTTAAACAGTAAAAGGCGGTTGTCAATTAAAGCCAAGGCAATACCTGAAATAGGCCCTAACATCATCGCCACTAGCATCGCGCCAATCACTACCGCAGCTGAGTTTGAAAGCAGGCCATAACCTGCAATGACGGCCGCCAAGGCATTCATAATAAAAAAGGTTTTACTGGGAAGAGCATCCGCTTGAATATTCAGTCGAACTTTTTGATGGTCAATTTTTTTTGAATTTTCGCGTAAAGCTTGTTTATAACGAATCTTCTCTTTTAAGAATTCA
This sequence comes from Acinetobacter sp. TUM15064, assembly GCF_008980265.1. Taxonomy (NCBI): domain Bacteria; kingdom Pseudomonadati; phylum Pseudomonadota; class Gammaproteobacteria; order Moraxellales; family Moraxellaceae; genus Acinetobacter; species Acinetobacter sp. TUM15064. Next base: position 4,401 of record NZ_BKFU01000044.1, read on the forward strand.
TACTTTTCTTGGTCAGGGGTGTCGTTGACCACAATAGTTGCATCTTTGTCTTTTTCTAATGGCATGATGATGCTCTTATTTTATATCGAGTTAAGTATTAATTTAGCGCTTTTAAAGAAGGAAACAAATATAAACAATAGTGAAAAATAAGATAAGTTGCGTATAAATTTTCAGCATTCGTAAATAGAACTTTTTCTCTTTATACGCGTAGTATGGCTTCGCTCATTTACCTTTAGGTTGGATTGGTCTTTTGTCGTTCAGCTCATCCATCGAACTAGGGTAAGTATTGCGTTGTATGACGTTTCTCACTGAATGGTTGGGTGGATACCACTGTATAGTGTTCTTTTTAGAATAAAACACTCCGATTCGAAATAATGTTTTTCATCACCATGGTGGAGATGAGACGTTGCACATTGGGCAATGCCGACAAGTGCTCATCATAGAGTTTTTGATAACTTTCCAAGTCATAGGTGACAACATGCAGTAAGTAGTCGGGGTCACCAAAAAGCCGTTGCGCTTTTACAATTTGAGGAATCTGCAAAATAGCCTCTTCAAGGCTGAGCACTGAATTTTTATCGCCATTTTTGAGTGTGACAAAAACAATGGTCGAAAAATTTAAACCCAACTGAGAAAAATCGAGCTGTGCACGATAGCCTTTGATAATACCCGCATCTTCTAAGGCTTTGACTCGTCGATGACAGGGTGAAAGACTCAATCCAACTTTATTTGCTAACTCAGTAACCGATAAACGTCCATCTGCTTGTAGTTCAGCAAGAATCTTCTTATCAATTTTATCCATGTGGAAGAATCTCCCTTTTTTAGCCGTTATTGCACAAAGATTTGAAAGCACATTTTAGAGCCTAAAGGATATCCTTTCAAAATTATTTGAGGCTGTTTGAATGATCAACTCCCCAAATTTTAACAACGATAACCGATAAAAGGGGAAAGGGATGTCACTCAGCATTTTGATTGCGTTTTGGAGCGTTTCTATACTTTTCGTGATCACACCAGGTATAGATTGGGCTTATGTGATTTCTTCAGGAATCCAAGGTAAAAAAGTCTTACCTGCGGTGACGGGACTATTAACTGGACACTTGATGGCGGCTTTGACTGTTGCGGCTGGTGTTGGAACTTTGGTTGCGAGTCAGCCAATGTTACTTCAAGTGCTTACAGCTATTGGGGCACTGTATCTGCTTTGGATGGGTTTGAACTTGTCGATGCGTCCTGCAAGTATTAGTCGTGATCAGGTGGCATTGACTTCCTCTAAATCTTGGTACATTCGTGGGGTGTATTTGAGTGGTTTAAATCCGAAAGTCCTACTTTTATTTCTAGCGTTGTTGCCACCTTTTATTGATCCAAAATCTGCTGTATCGGCAACTTCTCAGATTATTTTATTGGCAGGAATCCATTTGGTTAGTTGTGCGGCGGTTTACTTTTTGGTCGGGTTTAGTGCGCAAAGAGTTTTAGCAACACGTCCTCATGCAGCTATGATCGTGAGTCGAGTCTCTGGTGCATTGATGATTTTGATTGCGATGATTTTATTGTTAGATCAATTTTATTTTTAAGTGTACGTTTCAGCAGATACAAGTTACGGCGCTCAAATAGTTGTATGAGCTATCTCTTTAAAAATAGGCTACGCTAAGAGACAGAAATGACATGAAAGTCGCTTGTAAAGTATACAAAAAAGCGTAAAATTCCAGCCATATCCTATGCGATATCATCCGTTCAGTTAGGTGGGAAAATGGCAAAGAAGAAAGCTGAGCCAAAAGTTGTGATTCACAACTTCGTGGCAAAACACATGCATGAAGTCAACCAAAGCCAAGTCTTTGTAGACCGAAAGAAAAATGCAAAACGAGGCTATGACAAGCACAAAAAAGGGAGACATTCAGATGATTATCTCCCTTTTTTAATGCCTCTTTTTTGTGTTTAAAGGCTTCTAAGCCGTCACAATACGTGTCGCTGATTTGACCATATCGCCTAAACCGTGTGTTTTAAAATAATATTCCATTTGGCTTTTTACAATGAGTGGATTACTCATTTTCAATGCGTGTTCTAAGAGTTCAATCGCGTCAGGCATCGGCACATGACAAATAGCTTTGCGTACACGCAGAATGTTACTTGAGCTCATCGACAGCGTATTAAAGCCCATTGCCATCAGTAAGATCGCAGATAAAGGGTCTCCTGCCATTTCTCCACAAATGCTGACTGGTTTGTTGTACTTATGACACTCTTTGACTAAGCGAGTCAGTGCACGCAAAATTGAAGGGTGGAAATGTGAATAAACGTTAGCAACCCGTGGATTATTTCGATCGACTGCCAGTAAATATTGGGTTAAATCGTTTGAGCCGACCGAGAAAAAGTCAACCAACTCGGCAAACTCATCTATTTGCAGTAGCACACTTGGTACTTCAACCATAATACCAATTTTCGGTTTGGTGATTTTTACTTGTTCTTCTTCTTGCACTGCGACCCAGTCACGCTCAAGAAGGTACAGTGCTTCTTCTACTTCACTGACACTGGTGACCATCGGCAGTAAAATATGCAGGTTATTTAAACCAATACTGGCTTTAAGCATGGCACGAATTTGTGAAGAGAAAATTTCAGGGTGGTCGAGCGTAAAGCGAATGCCGCGCCAGCCCAGTGCGGAGTTTTCTTCCTCAATGGAGAAATAAGGTAAGTCTTTATCGGCGCCAATATCGAGTGTACGCATCACCACGGGTTTGTTGGCGAAGTGGCTCAACTGCTGACGATAAATCGCACGTTGTTCTTCTTCGCCAGGGAAGCGGTCACGGAGCATAAATGGAATTTCGGAGCGATATAGACCAACACCTTTGGCTCCGCGTTGTACACCGCGCACCACATCAATCATTAGACCAGTATTGACAAACAGTTTGACTGCGACACCATCAGGGGTGATGGCATCTTTGGTTTCATACTGTTTTAAGTCTTTGGCAATTTGCTCTTCTTCTTTTTGAATCTCTTTATAACGGGTACGTAGACGACGAGGTGGATTAATAAAGACCCGACCTTGATGCGCATCGACAATCATTTCAACGTCATCGAGTGTATTAATCGGTAGTTCAGTCACCCCCACAACGGTTGGAATGCCGAGAGCACGTGCCACAATTACCATATGTGAGTTCATGGCACCTTCTGTGGTGACAATCGCAGCAATTTTATCGACAGGAAGTTCAACCAAAGCTGCGGTTGAAATTTCCTCTCCAATCAGAATACTTTCATCGGTAAGTTCACGGTGACTTGAATCCGCTTCTTGCAAATAGGCCAAAATACGTCGACCTAAATCTTTTAAATCTGCCGCACGTTCACGTAAGTAGTCATCTTCCATTTGTTCAAACAGATCAATATGGTTATCAATGACGATACGTACTGCACCTTGTGCCCAGTTACCTTCGCGAATTTGCTCTTTAATTTCAGCAGGTAGTGCATTTTCATCCAACATGCGTAAGAACACGCTAAACAGGGCACGTTCTTCAGCCATAAGGGCGTCTTGCATCTTGTCATCAAGTGATTTGATTTCATCACGCACTGAGGTCAGGGCACGATCCAGTAGGGCTAATTCTTCGCTGATATCATCGGCTTCACGGTCAGGAACAGCCGCCAAATCTGCAGGTGGGTAGAGAATGACAGCACGGCCTAAGGCAATTCCACCTGAACCAGGGACGCCTTGGAAAGTTTTGTAAGCGGGTAAATTGCTGGGCTTACGAAAAACGTCGATATTGCCCACGGCATGTGCGTGCGCAATGACCCCTGAAAGTTGTGCACAGAGGGTGACAAGGAAGGATTCAGCCGCTTCACTAAAGTCTTGAGGCTCTTTATTTTGCACTACAAGCACGCCCATGACTTTACGGCGGTACATGACGGGTACGCCAAGGAACGAGTTATAAATTTCCTCACCTGTTTCAGGTAAGTACATAAAACGTTCATGTTTCGGGGCATTGTCAAGGTTGACGATTTCTTCGCGTTGTCCGACTAGGCCGACTAAGCCTTCACTGGTATGTAGTGAAACATGGCCGACTGAATCGGGGTTCAAACCTTTCGATGCCATCAACAAATAACGTTGATTACGCTCGTCCAATAAATAAATGGAGCAAACGTCAACGTGCATGGCTTCTGCCACATGGTTGACCATAATGTCGAGTGATTCATGCAAACTGGTGGACGCATTGATTTCTTGCACAATACGTCTAAGGGTATCCAGTTGCATATTCGACATCGCATCTACTCCAAAAAAAGTGCGTCCAACTTATTTATAACAAGAGAACCTTAAAAAATCTGTAGGACGTCTAGATTTTTTAAGGCTTTTTTTGAGGGAGCTGATTGCACAACTCCACCATCGCTTTGCGGTATACATCGCGTTTAAAATTCACCACTTGCCCCAGTGGGTACCAATAGCTGACCCACTGCCATTGGTCAAACTCGGGCGGATCAGACAAATTCAAACGAATATTCTGAGCGGGGGCAGTGAGTTTGAGTAAAAACCACTTTTGTTTTTGTCCAATACATACGGGATCGGAATCTGTACGAATGTATCGGTGCGGCAAACGATAACGCAGCCAACCTTTAGTTTGCGCTACTATTTGGACGTGTTCGGGCAGTAAGCCAACTTCTTCTCTCAGCTCACGATAAAGTGCCTGTTCAGGGGTTTCTCCATATTGGATACCTCCTTGTGGAAATTGCCAAGCATTGTGTCCAATGCGTTTTGCCCATAAAACTTGTCCAAACTCGTTTGCCAAAATGATCCCGACATTGGGTCGGAAACCTTCCGAATCGATCATTTGGCTACCTAAATATTGTGTAATTTATGACTTTGCGATCGGGGATTTTTATTTCTGTATCCAACTCGAAAAAAGCAAAGTTTAAAAATGTTAAAATTGCTATGATCTTAACGAATTTCTATCGACTAGCGGAGATAGATTTACAAATTTTTTCTTAAATTTCAGTTTTTACGAGTATTTTCATGAAATTGGCACTATTTGATCTCGATCACACCTTGTTAAACACCGATTCGGATCATTCTTGGGGAGAGTTTTTGGTGAATGAGGGCTTGGTTGATCCAGTTCGCCATCGTGCCATGAACGATAAATTTTATGAAGATTACAAAGCAGGGCAACTCGACCCGATTGCTTATAATGAATTTGTGTTTGAATTTTTAACTCAACATGACAATACCTACCTCACTGAACTGCATGAATTATTCATGCAAAAAGTGATTCGCCCGCAAATGCGTCCTGATGGTTTTCAAACCATTCAACGTCACAAAGAGGCAGGGCATGCTTTGGTTGGGATCACGGCCACTTCAGACTTTATTACCGCTCCAATTTTTCGCGAGTTTGGGATTAGCGAAATCATTGCAACCAATGCTGAAGTGGTTGATGGCAAATATACGGGCAAAGTGATAAATACACCATGCTACCAAAAAGGCAAATTGACGCGTTTAGATCAGTGGCTAGCAGGGCGTGATGTTACCGAGTCTTGGGCGTATTCGGACTCTATTAATGATCGTTTTTTACTTGAATACGCCGACCATGCGATAGCTGTTAATCCTGATGATCGTTTGGAAGCATTGGCTAAAGATCAGGCATGGGAAATCCAAGACTGGTCCATTTAATTATTTATCTTTCGATATTGAAAAGGCTACTTTCGGGTCGTCTTTTTTATTGCAAAGACATTGAGTCAGTCAATTTCCTTGAAAGCAAATCTATTGATAAAATATTGCGGTGATGGGACGACAAATCTTGGAAAACTAACTAAATATGCTATGTTAAAACTTGGCTAAAGCTATTTTGACTATGTAAAAATTAGAACAGTATCGTGGAGAATAACATGAGTGTACGACCAAGAATGACCCATCTGTTTGAGCAACTCGGTTTAGATGCAAATGAAGATGCGATTGCCTTATTTATTGTAACGCATCAGCTTAATGCGCAAACCATGATTGTTGATGCGGAATATTGGACTGAAGCGCAACGTCAGTTTTTGGCAGAAAAAATTAAATCGGATGGTGAGTGGGCAATTATTGTGGATCAACTCAATGAATCTTTACATGAAGATTCATTGATTAAAAAATAAGTGATATTTTTGGGGCGATGCTGAAAAGCTTTGCCCCCATTTCTTCAATAAAATAAAAAATAAGAAGCAATTTATGTCTTTAGATCAACAATCTTTTCCGTCGCCTCGTGTTTTAGAGAGACGGGCTTCAGTCGATCAGCTCGAACTAGATCGTGCTGTATTTATCGGGGAGAAATATGCGTCGTACTATCAGGCTCAATTTGAAAAAATCACACCCAAGAAACAATATGCAGGATTTAATGTTGCGGCTTTTTTCTTGGGCGTAATTTGGTTGTTTTATCGGAAAATGTACAGTTATGGCTTTATGTCCATAGCTCTGATTGTGTTCATCGGGATTGTTGAAGCACTTTTGGGGATTGACAGTTCGGGGGCAAATATCGGCTTGGCTGTTGCATTTGGCATGCTGGGTAACACTTTGTATAAGCATCACGTCGATAAGCAGATTACTAAAATCCGCCAGTTCGGAAATGGCAATGTCGAAACAGAATTAGAAAATCGTGGTGGTACAAATCTCTTAGCCGGTGCGATTTTGTTAGCGATTTGGCTTGGACTGATTGCATTGGCTATAGGCGGTTCTTAAGTCACTCCTCGCACCAAATAAAAAAACCATCCTACAGGATGGTTTTTTTATTTGGTGCAGCGCTTATTTCATCATCGTAATCAGTTCTTGCACTGCACGCGACTGCGTTCGCCCAGGATGCCAAACCATACCCAATTGGCGGTTCATTTCAAATTTAATATTTAACTGTTGTAGGTCTTGATTGATCAAAGTCTTGGGAAGCACTGACCAGCCCAATCCAATAGATGCCAACATGCGAATTGATTCGAGTGGATTATTACTCATGCTAATTTTAGGTTTTAGCCCTTGTTTCTCAAATTCTGCCAGTGTGATTTGGCTGGTATAGGTTTGAGACGCAGGCAATAAGCTTGGGTACTGAATCAGATCTTCGAGTTTTAAGTTTTGCATTTGTGCCAGCGGATGAAAGGGCGCTGCTACAAAAACTAAGGGGTCTTCCCAAATGGTGACATATTGCAAACGCTCATCTAACTTCGGTGGAAGCGTCAAAAAAGCCAATTCTAAGTCACCCGCCAGTACTTTTTCATGCGCTTGCTCTGAGTCGACAAAGTGTACATCTAAAGTGACATTGGGAAAGGTTTGTACATATTCACGTAAATGATTGGGTAGGTGATGTAAACCAATATGGTGACTGGTGCCAATTTTAAGTTTGCCTTGAACCATGCCTTGTTCATGACTCAAGGTATGATGAATGTCACCCAGTTCATTGAGCCAATTTTTGACTTTAGGCAGCAGTGAATGTGCGGCATGCGTGGCTTGTACACCACGACCTGCCGACTCAAACAGTTTCACACCAAAATATTCTTCTAAACTATGAATACGTTTGGTCACAGCAGGTTGCGTAATGAAGAGTTGATCTGCGGCTAAAGAAATAGAGCCGGTTTCCATGACTTTTACAAAAGCTTCGAAGGCTGCAAGATTCATAAGGATAATCTGGTTATGAAAGTATAATTGAATTATAAAATAATTTTATATGAATTGCGATCTTTAAAATAAATCGGGTGTTATTTCATCTGCATTGAGATAAAAAAAGATCACTAAAAGTGATCTTTTTAAGTTAATGAGAGGAGATGGGGCTTAGGCCGGAATATTTTCTTCTGGGCTACGGCTTTTTCTTTCCCAAATTCGCTCATGGAAGAAGAAGGCAAAAGCTTGAACAGTCGGTTCTAGCAAACTTAAGGTAACCGCCATCCATAAGTTACCTGTGACCATATACGCAACTAACATAGCGACCGTAATATGCATGATGTAGTAGCTTAAAGTTTTTTTGAAGATGCGTTGATTTTTTGCTACAAATTTTTGAATGTTTGACATGATAAAAGTCCTCTCAATAACACTTTACATTTGTAAATAATAATTATTATCATTAGTAAAGTCAAAATGAAATTTTGATTGGTCTCGATTGAATTTTTGAATCAAGTGAAATAATGTGCTTCGTTTTATGTTTAACATTATAAAAAACAGAGATTAAGGCTTTTGCTTGAACCATCAATCCTTTTGTAAAAATACAAGTAGCTTCAAGTTATGCAAAGAATTAAGAGCGTTCGTTCAGCATAAAATGGATGTTACTAGTGAATTTATGTCGGCAATGTCGAGCTGAGTTTGTTTTGTTGTTTGACTCTATTGGATTCTCAGCGCTACTTTTATGTCTAATTCAAGCATAAATAATTTTAAGCATTAATTGGGAGAAAATAAACGTTGGTTTAGGATGGTTCAGTTTAGAAAAAGCACGGTATACAATGTGTTATGAGCTTAGGTAAAATCGGCTGAAAGCGTCTAAACTCGGTAGCAGAGCATGAACTTGAGTGATTTAAAAATAATTCCAAAAAGTTTTTAAATTAATAAAAATGATAAATTAGATTTATGTGAAATCACCGTTATAATCGTTTTTAATGAAAGAATTACCCAGTCCAGTGGAGTCAATCGACATGGCAGGCGAAAACCAACAAGCAAAACCCCAAATTCCAAAAACATTGTATGACAAATTGTGGGATGACCACTTAGTAAAACAGCGTGATGATGGCTCAGCTTTACTCTATATCGACCGTCATTTATTACATGAAGTGACGTCGCCACAAGCCTTTGAAGGTTTGCAACTTGCAGGGCGTAAGCCATGGCGTTTAAGTGCGAACGTGGCAACACCTGACCATAATGTTCCAACCTCAAGCAAAGAGCGATCAGAAGGTATTGCAGGCATTGAAGATGATACTTCACGCATTCAAGTCCAAACCTTAGACGACAACTGCAAAACTTTTAATGTAGTGCAGTTTGACATTAATGATGTGCGTCAAGGTATTGCACACGTGGTGGGACCTGAGCAAGGATTAACTTTACCAGGCATGACGGTGGTGTGTGGCGACTCTCATACGGCAACGCATGGTGCTTTTGGTTGCTTGGCACACGGGATTGGGACATCTGAAGTAGAGCATGTATTGGCAACCCAGTGCTTGGTTCAAAAGAAGATGAAGAACATGTTAGTGCGTGTTGATGGAAAGTTAGGTCAAGGTGTCACTTCGAAAGATGTCGTTTTAGCCATTATCGGTAAAATTGGTACAGCGGGGGGAACTGGTCATGCCATTGAGTTTGGTGGTCAAGTCTTCCGCGATATGTCGATTGAAGGTCGTATGACGGTTTGTAATATGGCGATTGAAGGTGGTGCCCGTGTGGGCATGGTCGCTGTTGATGATAAAACCATTGACTATGTGAAAGGTCGTCCCTACGCACCACAAGGTGAACAGTGGGATGCAGCAGTGGCTTACTGGAATACTTTACATTCGGACGCAGACGCACATTTTGATACTGTGGTGGTGTTGCAAGGTGAAGAGATTGAGCCGCAAGTGTCTTGGGGCACATCGCCTGAAATGGTGATTCCAGTTTCTCAAGCGGTGCCGACTTTGGAACAAGCCAAAGATGATGTACAGCGTAATGACTGGACGCGTGCTTATCAGTACATGGGTTTAACCGCAGGTCAGGCATTGGCAGACATTCAGTTAGACCGTGTTTTTATTGGTTCATGTACTAACTCGCGTATCGAAGACATTCGTGCAGCGGCGGAAGTTGCCAAAGGCAAAAAAGTGGCAAGTACCATTAAACAGGCGATGGTGGTCCCGGGTTCTGGTTTAGTGAAAGCTCAAGCTGAAGCGGAAGGCTTAGATAAAGTTTTGATTGAAGCTGGTTTTGAATGGCGTGAGCCAGGTTGTTCAATGTGCTTAGCCATGAATGCAGACAAATTACAACCTGGTGAGCACTGCGCATCGACCTCCAATCGTAACTTCGAAGGTCGTCAGGGCAATGGCGGTCGTACGCATTTGGTGAGTCCAGCGATGGCAGCGGCAGCAGCGATTGCAGGTCACTTTGTCGATGTGCGTTCATTTTAATTCGGGCTTGGGAGCATAGACATGAAAAAATATACCGTTGAACAGGGTATCGTTGCACCTTTAGACCGTGCCAATGTCGATACAGACTTGATCATTCCAAAACAGTTTTTGAAATCCATTAAGCGCACGGGTTTTGGTGAAAACTTATTTGATGAATTGCGTTATTTAGATGAAGGTTTTTTAGGACAAGATAATTCAAAACGTCCTAAAAACCCCGATTTTGCATTGAATCAGCCACGTTACCAAGGTGCTTCGATTTTGATTTCTCGCGCGAACTTTGGTTGCGGTTCTAGCCGTGAACATGCGCCGTGGGCACTGGAAGAATATGGTTTCCGTACTGTGATTGCACCGAGTTATGCAGACATTTTCTTTAACAACAGCTTCAAAAATGGCATGTTGCCTGTGATTTTGTCTGAAGAGATTGTTGACCAACTCTTCAAAGAATGTGCAGCAAATGAAGGCTATCAACTGACGATTGATTTGGATGCGCAAGAAGTGCGTACACCATCGGGTGAAGCTTTCAAGTTTGAAGTGGATCCTTTCCGTAAGCATTGTTTGTTAAATGGCTTGGATGATATTGGTTTGACCTTACAAGCAGCAGATGAGATTCGTGCTTATGAAGAAAAGACCAAAGCTGCGCGTCCATGGGTGTTTTCAGAAATTCATGCTTAATTGAAGAAACGATATAACTAGTGCTGCGGTTTATCTCTTGTTAATATCAGAGCAAAAGAATTTTAATCGTTTTGCTACTGGTAAAGGTTGGACTTGAACAATGGTGACGAGTTATGGTCGTATCGCTCTACTTGCTTTGATAGGCACATTAACTGCCTGTCAAAGTATGAATACGGCAAGTATAAAGCGTATTCATGAAACCCCAGCAAGTAAAAACAATGCACAAATTTATTGTACAGGTACAGTGAACTGTGAGTTTGAGCGATTGAATAAAATCAAAATCGTCAATGCAGACAATCATCGTGTGAGCCGTGATGCAATTCGAGAACAAATTGTTCGTTTGAAGCGAGATGATTTGAATGATGCAAATTCACTGTTTTTGTCGGTGCCTGCTGGGCAGCATGAACTGGTCATTCGCTTCTATCCAGTCTCAGCAGACCGAGCAGAAACCTTACATGTGATTCATCGCTTTAAGCCTGCTGAACGTTATACTTTTAGAATGTTTCGTGCGCGCAGTCGACATCAGGGAAGTTTATTGAATATGTCTGCACCTGACCCTTTATGTGTCGATTTAAAGCAAAACCAAAGAACAATTCGTCGTTTTTGCAAACCGTACAATGTCCTAAATGGCTTGGGTGAGTTTGTAGAACAAAAACTTTAATCGTGTGAGTTAAAACTCACCAACAATGGAATTTTTCATGTCTAAACATATTTTGATTTTGGCGGGTGATGGCATTGGTCCTGAAATTGTAAAAGCCGCAGAACAAGTGCTTACACGAGTAAACGATCAATTCAATTTAGGTTTAACGTGGGAACAAGGTTTACTGGGTGGCGCTGCGATTGACGCACATGGTTCACCTTATCCAGAGGTAACTGCAGCACAAGCCAAAAATGCAGATGCGATTTTACTTGGTGCAGTTGGCGGACCAAAATGGGACAACATTGAACGCTCAATTCGTCCAGAACGTGGTTTATTAAAAATTCGTAGTGAGCTCAATTTATTCGCAAACTTGCGCCCAGCGATTTTGTATCCGCAATTGGCAGATGCATCAAGTTTAAAGCCTGAAATTGTTGCAGGCTTGGACATTTTAATCGTTCGTGAATTGACTGGTGGCATCTACTTTGGTCAACCACGTGGTATTCGTGAACTGGAAAATGGCGAAAAACAAGGTTTTAACACCGACGTATATGCAGAGTCTGAAATCAAGCGTATTGCCAAAGTCGCATTTGAACTTGCAGGCTTACGTGGCGGTAAAGTGTGCTCTGTAGACAAAGCCAATGTACTTGAAGTGACAGAGCTTTGGAAGCAAACCGTAACGGCGATGAAAGAAGCTGACTATCCAAACATTAACTTGTCGCATATGTATGTCGATAATGCTGCAATGCAATTGGTACGTGCGCCTAAACAGTTTGACGTGATTGTGACAGGTAATTTATTTGGTGACATTTTGTCTGACGAAGCAGCAATGTTAACGGGTTCGATTGGCATGCTTCCGTCGGCATCTTTGGATGAAAGTGGCAAAGGTATGTATGAACCATGTCATGGTTCTGCACCAGATATTGCAGGTCAAAACGTTGCTAACCCATTGGCGACCATTCTGTCTGTTGCAATGATGCTACGCTATACTTTCCGTGAAGAAGCTGCTGCAAAAGCGATTGAAGATGCGGTAGGAAGTGTGTTGGATCAAGGTTTACGTACTGCTGACATTATGTCTGAAGGCATGAGCAAAGTGGGTACTGCGGAAATGGGGCAGGCGGTTGTGGTTGCACTGAACTAAGTTAGATACACTGGAAAACGCAGCCATTCGCTGCGTTTTTTTTGCCCAAGATTTAATCACCTTTACAGGCTTTGCCTTGGTATTGAACAGATTGGGCAATATTGTCTTTTAATAAGAAATGAACTTGGCATTCTAACTGTACATCATAATATGGGGTTGCTGTTGGAATAGGAATCGCGCCGACACTGCTGTCGCTTCGCATAGTGGGCATAGGGGTTGGAATTTGAATCCGTCTGACGATGGTGTAACTCAGTTGGTTTGATGTTTGAATTGGTGATCCTAAGGTTTCATAACCGAGTCTGTGTAAGTTGAGCTGACGCCGTATGCTCGATACATCTTGGCCGATATATTGATCTAAATAGTCGGGGAGCGCAATTTTAGTGGGTGAAATGACGGTGTGATTTTGCGCTGGAGCGCTGCTACAAGCTTGAAGTAGTAGAAAGCAGATGGAACTCAAGGAACTGACAATAAAGGGCTTCATGATTATCCCCTAAGCAGAGAGACACCCTTTTAGTATTCTATATCTGGATATTCGTTTGAGTATGGTTCGAGTAATTTGAGATAAACGGTATGTAGGTGGCTCAACATAACACAGCCGTTAACACGCTTTACCGATGTAGTGAATAGATTCCACAAGATCATCATGCAGTCTGAACTCAATTTTACATTTCATTTCAATATTCAGGCTACCGCTAGAAGGTGTTGGAATGGGCGCACCCATAGTGACACTGGTTCCAAGGTTGGGTGTTCCCATCGGAATAGGCATATTGCGTAATAGGGTGTAGGTCAGTTTCTCGGGTGTATGTACAGGAGCACCGAGAACTTTATAACCCATGCTATTGAGGTTGAGTTGGTTTTGAACTTGATCTGAAGATTGTCCGATATAGTGTTGTAAGGTTTGGTTGAGCTGAGTTTGGTTGGTTGTGGCACAGGCAACACATAGCATGGGGAACAGTAAAATTGCGAGCTTCATTAAAGTCGTCTTCATTATTGTTTTGGTGTATTTAGTTGTTATCGCATTTAATTATAGTTTGATTATTGGTTTAAATATAGTCGATGTATAACGTTTAGTCTAAGCGCAGACATTAAAAAAGCCACTTGAAAAGTGGCTTTTTTGCTTCGCTAAAACTTAGCGCGCACGATAAGTGATACGACCCTTAGACAAATCATAAGGTGTCATTTCTACTTTAACACTGTCGCCAGTCAAAATACGAATATAGTGTTTACGCATTTTACCAGAGATGTGAGCAATCACTTCATGACCGTTTTCTAAACGTACACGAAACATAGTATTAGGAAGCGTCTCGGTGACAACGCCTTCGAACTCGATGAGTTCCTCTTTATTGGCCATAGCCTACCTGAATGAATAAATTGGAAAGGCGCAAATTATAGTCAATTTTTTTGCATAAAACAAGGCGGAATGGGCGGTTGCATGATCATCTGTCAGTAAAATAAGCGAACAAGAGTAATAAAGATTTTCAACAAAAAAACTGCATAAGTTGTTGTCAGTTTGGTCAATCGAAGTTAATCTAATTTTAATGTTTTATGTATAAATGAAGAACATACAAGGAAGGTTCTAGCGTGGGTCAGCTAACGGATGCATCGGTTGTATTGCGATTAGGCTACCAAGCGATTCGTCGTTCAGGGTTGCCAACAGAAGAAATTTTAACAAAGGCGGGTGTGGCTTTAAACCAAGTTGAAACCAATGACCGTACGCCTTTGAACGCTCAATATGCTTTTTGGGTGGCGGCTGAAGAGGTGAGCCGCGATCCTGATATCGGTCTACATTTGGGAGAAAATCTACCTTTATACCGTGGTCAAGTAATTGAACATTTATTTATTTCATCTGAAAATTTTGGTGAAGGTTTAAAGCGTGCATTGGCTTATCAACGTCTGATTAGTGATGCGTTTCATGCCAAATTGGTGATTGAGGATGACCGGTGTTATTTGACTAACGGTGAACAGCCTTGGGCTGAAAATTTAGTCAATCGACATTTTTCTGAATGTGCAATGTCAGGTATCTTGCGTTTCTTTAAATTCATTACGGAAGGGCGTTTTGAGCCGATCTATATTGATTTTAATTTCACGAAAGGCGCATCCGATGATGAGTATTTTCGGGTGTATGAATGCCCAGTAAGTTTGGGGCAAAAAGAAACACGTTTATATTTTGATCCAAGTATTTTGGCTTATCCCTTGTGGCAGGCAGAGCCCGAACTGTTGCAACTGCATGAGCAGTTAGCGATTGAAAAACTTCAAGAATTAGCACGTTATGACTTGGTTGGTGAAGTGCGTCGAGCCATTGGCTCAACTCTTGAGAGCGGGGAGACCACATTGGAAACGGTGGCTTCTCAGCTCAGTATTACCCCAAGGCGTTTACGGACTCAGCTTTCTGAAGCCAATACTAGCTTTCAACAGATTTTGTCCGATTACCGTTGTCGTTTGGCGAAAAAGCTCTTGGCCAATACGGCTGAAAGTGTAGAACGTATTGTATATTTGACTGGTTTTTCAGAGCCAAGTACCTTTTATCGTGCGTTTAAACGCTGGACCAATGAAACCCCAGTGGAATATCGCAAGCGGAAGCAGCGTTAAACAATTCTTCCTAAGTTCCCTTTTATCAAGGGAGGAGTCTCATGTCCTTTGAAAAAGGAGTGACTAGGGAGAGATTGAAAAATAAATTATTCTGGCATATTCAGCCAATGCGGTCCAAGGGGCTGTTTAGGTAATTCAAACTGTGCTGGATAGTCGGCATGAATAAAATATAGTCCATCAGGAGGCGCAGTAATGCCAGCAGCTTTACGGTCTTCTGCTGCGAAAATAGCCTCAATATGTTCGACTTCATACATACCTTGCCCGATTTCTAGTAAGCAGCCCATGATATTGCGGACCATATGGTGTAAGAAGCCATCAGCCTGAATGTCGAGCACTAGATATGGACCATGTTGAATTAAGCGACAATGGCTCACATGGCGTACAGGTTGATTAGACTGGCATGCTGCAGCACGAAAGCTTTCAAAGTTATGCGTGCCTTCAAACTTTTGCGCAGCTTGCATCATCTTCGCCACATCTAGTGCATAATAAGCATGCGTGACTTGTTTATGCATCAGGGCAGGTCGCTGCGGATGGTTATAGACCACATAACGATAACGACGTGCTTGTGCTTTAAAGCGCGCATGAAAGTCTTGATCCATTGCTTTGATCCATTGGATCGAGATATCTTTGGGTAGTTGGCTATTGCTACCCATTAGCCAGCTACGTTCGGAGCGAAGCGCGGAGCTATCAAAATGCGCCACCATATTGGTTGCATGAACGCCAGCATCGGTACGGCCTGCACCATGTAGACTAATCGGTTCATTGGCAATTTTCGAAAGCACCTTTTCAATCGTCTCTTGTACGCTGATCACGCCAGTTTGCTGAGTTTGCCAGCCACGATAATGTGTCCCACAAAATTCAATGCCGATCGCAAAACGTTGCATATGTACCTCAAATTAACCCAAATCATGCCAATGGCTGAAGCGTGCTTCAGCGGTGGGGTATTGTAAATACATTTTGAGGGCTTTGGCATACAGATCTGCATGCCCGAGGCAATCACTGACAATTATTTTGGCTTGGGTTGTCCACGCGGCAACGGCATAGCGCTGATCAGTGCGGCCGAAAGGAACTTGGGTGCTTAAGATAACAACACAGCCTTGTGCATAAAGGTCATCGAAAAGCGCAGTCAACTCGGCATTCACGGCTAAATTACCCGTCCCAAAACCTTGTAAAATGAGAAAGTGGGGTGGGGCCACTAAGAGGTTTCTTAAGTTCTGCATTTGCTGTTCTAAGCCAACAGGTTGCATCATTAGATTAAGACAGTTGAACTGTTGTGATTGTTCTACATCACGTGTTTGTACAATATGTGCTTTTAAATTGTGCGAAATAGATTGTTCAGCAGGCAGACCACTAAAGGCATCTAGTTCAGTGGTATGTCGTTTTATAGCGGTTTGGGCGTGAAACAAATGTTGATGGAATGCTAAATAAACGCCGATAGGGTATTTCACTACGGCATCTAAGGCAAAATTCAAATTGTTGATGGCATCACTAAATTCACGGGTGTCAGTTCCTTGTACATTGAGTAAGGGGTACTGACTACCTGTGAAAATCACATGAGCTGAGTCAGCGATAAAGTGTGCTGCCACGGCGCTGGCATAGCTCAAGGTGTCTGTGCCGTGAATCACGACAAAATGTTGGAACTGTTGCAACTGTAAGTGCTGGATCTGTTGAATCAACAATAACCAATCAGCGGCTGTGCATGCACTACTGTCCTTAATGACAGGTGCAACAAAACATTCTATGTCGAGATGAATCGGCAAGACATGGGTAAGTTTGGGAATAAAGTCTTCGGCAGGCATGGGTTGTAAAGGTTCACCAATACAGCCAAAGGTTCCACCCATATAAATAAGCGCAATTTTTTTCATTATAAAAAAAGCAGTCGGTGATGACTGCTTTAGTTTAAAACGAAATGACTTAGGATGCTATGCGACCTAGCAATTGTTCAGCTTGATCTCGTTGTTCAACGCTGTAGTTTGCTTCTTGTTCAGCCAGAATTTCACGTGCAGCTTCAAAAGCACCCAATTGAATATATTGCTCAGCTAACTCAAAGTTTAAGAGGATTTCGTTAACTTCGCTTAGTTGAGGGAAAGATTGTACCAGAGGATCACTTTCAGTCTTATGGGTAGGTATCGTAGACTCAAGACTAAAACTGAGGCTTGGCGTAATAACTGCAGGTGTTTCGTCTACTATTGCTGCATTTGGGCTAATAGTGTCGAAAGAAACAGGAGAAATATCTGTTGTCGCTTCAGTTGTGGGTTGGTTTGAAAAATCAAATGTAAATTCAGGACGCTCGTCTGGTGTCGCAATCAACGAAGTTTCAGCTTCAGTTGTTGTAGAAGGCGCATCGAGATTGAACGAAAAATCTAAAGGTTTGATATCTTCTGTAGGAAGTTCCGTTTGAGCAGGGGTGGGGTCCAATGACAACGAACCAAAATCAAGGGGTTTAATTTCCCCAATTGGTTGAGATGGTTCAGTTGCTATGGTGCTTAGGCTGGAAGTATCAAATTCTAAAGTAGGTACTTCAATACGTGTTTCTGGTTCGGGTTGAGTTGTTGTGAATGCTGAGGTATCAAAATCTAGTGGTTTAATGTCTTGAACTGGTTCAACAGTAATACTTTGTACCGGAGGTAGTGTTGTGCTGTCTGATGACATTAGTGCATCGAAATCAGCAGTATTTGGTGTTTCTACAGGTTTTGGTGCAGGTGGTGCAATTTCAGTTGGTTTAAACTCGATCGTGTCACGGCTATTTTGATGTAATTGGTCGTAATCCGATTTTTTGGATTCTGCTTGCGCTAAAATATCATCGAGCTCTAAAGAACGTAAATGATTCAGCAATTGGCTAATTGCAAATTCATCTTTTTGTAGTAAGTGAATATCCAATAGCAGTAAATATAATTCGTGTTGTGAATTGTCTTTATTTAATGCTTGGTTAATCTGCGCTTCAGCTGAAAAGAAATTGCGATCACGAATTTGCCCTTCAATTTTATTGCGGAGATCGGTTGCAAGAGGTGTTGTGGCTTTTTTAGTGACCACATCTTCAACGACTTGAGTTTGTTGAGGTGTTTTTTTAGACGGGCTAGTTTTTTTGGCTTTATTTTTTGCAGCCACTGCTTTTTGAGTTTTTGGCTCTGCTTCTTTACTCGCCTCACGCTTTTTTAAGACTATGGCAACAACCAATAGTAAGATAAATGGAATCACATAAATCAGCATGTTTTACCCCTTTCGAACTTGTCGTTGTGCAAGTTCATCCAAAATCAAATAATCAAAATAACACTTTAGTGTGTTGGCTTTTTATCAGTTTGTTGTGCTTTCAATTGTTGTTGCAATTGTGCAAGACGAGCGTTTAGTAATTGAATTCTCTGATCTTTCTGATTAAGTGCCAGTTCTAATTGCGTTACGTTTCTCTGTAATTTAACGGTTTTTTCACGGGATGTCATAACTTTTAATGACAACTCGTTCGATGTTTGATTTTTTTCTGTCGACTTCTTGGCAGAACCATTGTTTGAATCTTGCTCTTTCTCTGCAACCAAACTCATTTCCGCTTGATTGAGGCGATACTTGGCTTTGCCTGATTGCTGTGAGCTATGTTTTGGCAGTGAAGAAACGGAGACTTTTTGCTCTGTTTTTGCTGTTTGTAGACCCGTTAAATTAAGATTTGCACCACGTCGTAAACGGTTGACATCCCCCTGAATAAATGCATGTTCATTCTTGGATTTAATTTGTTGCATGACTTCACCAACAGGACGGTTTTGTTCTGTGGCAATACGCGATGCAATTCCCCATAAGGATTCATTGGATTGAACAATGTGGGCAGGCGTGCTTGATGTCTCAGCCGCTTTGGGTGTGACCGTTTTCGATGTTTGAGTTGTAGATGGTACAGATCTTGATGCCTGAGTTGAATTGGGTACAGGTTGAGGGCTAGCTTGTGTTGCTATCGGTGCTTCCGCTTTTTTAAGGGAGTTGGCATACTTTTGCACCAAGGGATCTGACGATTTCTTGTTTTGTGTGGTGGTTTCAATGTGTTGGGTTGGCGCTTGTGCAATTGTCGCGATTTGTGTCGTAGCTGTTGAGATGACCTGTGTTGGTGTTGTAGTGGTCGTGGTACTCATGCTCGGTGGTGTATGACCATTGAGCTTCAACGGTGTATTGCTTGTCGTTGCTACTGTTGCTGTTTTTAAATTATTAAACTGTGTGCTAACTGGTAAGTTCAACGCAATATCTTTTTCATTGACGATCACCATAGGTTTTAACGCTTTTTCATTATTATTTGCGCGTGCTTGAAGTGATGCCGAGCGTTTATTGGCTGTTTTAATATGTTGCAGTCGTGCCGCATTACCTTCTTTGATTTTGACCACAATGTTGAGTTCTGCATCAGTCAATGGGCGAGATGAGGTAATTGTAATCACACCTGTACTGGCACTGGTACGACGGGTAAAAAAGTTCAGATTACTGGGCGGCTGATGCATGACACCCAGAGACATTAAATCTTCTGCGCTGGCTAGACTGGCTTGAATGGGAGTATTTGGATCGGCATCGTGAAAGTTCAATTCTGCATATAACAGTTCCCCAGGTGCAGACTGAATTTGAATAGGATCGACAGTGATCGCATTCACATTTTGCGAAGCAATAATGGCTAAAATGGCTATCTTTAATTTGTTATTTACGGTCATCTTAATCTTTAGCTCGGTCACAGATCGCAAAGCGAAAATTATAGATTAGCGAGTTGTGTGTTATTTGTAAAACGTTAACATCGGGGTTACAAAAAAAAGCCGATCAAGTGTGATCGGCTTAATACTTTAGCGGTAAATGCTTAAGTATTTTTGTAGTCAATCAGGATGCGGAGCATACGACGTAAGGGCTCTGCAGCTCCCCAAAGCAATTGATCGCCGACAGTGAAAGCACCTAAGTACTCTTTGCCCATATTCAATTTACGTAGACGGCCAACAGGAACTGTTAATGTGCCTGTTACCGCTACAGGTGTTAAGTCAGTCATAGATGCTTCACGGGTATTTGGAACCACTTTTGCCCATTGGTTCGCGCGACGTAACATATCTTCGATTTCATCGAGTGGCACGTCTTTCTTCAGCTTTAAGGTTAAAGCTTGAGAGTGACAACGCATCGCGCCAATACGTACACAATGACCGTCAATCGGAACGATTTGCTGGTTGCCCAAGATCTTGTTGGTTTCAACTTGACCTTTCCATTCTTCTTTCGACTGACCGCTGTCTAATTGTTTGTCGATATAAGGAATGAGTGAGCCTGCTAATGGCACGCCAAAGTTAGCAGAAGGGAAACCTTCGCCACGTTGTAATTCCGCAATTTTAGAGTCGATGTCTAGAATTGGAGAGCGTGGGTCATCTAACAAATCTTTGGTGTTGTTGTACAAATAGCCCATACCAGAGATCAGTTCACGCATGTTTTGCGCACCAGCACCTGACGCTGCTTGATAAGTCATCGAGGTTGCCCATTCCACTAAATTGTTTTGGAATAAACCACCTAAGCCCATCAACATCAGTGAAACAGTACAGTTACCGCCCACGAATGTTTTGGTGCCGTTCACTAAACCATCTTTAATTACGTTCATGTTGACAGGGTCAAGTACGATGATGGCTTCATCTTCCATACGCAGTGTAGATGCCGCATCAATCCAATAGCCTGTCCAGTTTTCCGCTTTAAGCTTCGGGAAAACTTCTGAGGTATAGTCGCCACCTTGGCAGGTAATAATGACATCCATTTGCTTCAGACTGTTAATGTCTGATGCATCCATAAGTGCTGGGGCAGTTTTACCGCCAAACGCAGGCGCTTCACCGCCAGCATTACTGGTAGAGAAGTAAAATGGCTCAAAATGAGCAAAATCATTCTCTTCAACCATACGTTGCATAAGGACGGAACCAACCATCCCGCGCCAACCGACCAGACCTACTTTCATGTCACTTTGCCTCGGTGCGTTAAAAATTAAAAGGGGATTCGAGTGTATCAAAAGAGCGCTTAACTGCAAGCACTACACAATGAAAACAGCAATTATATTGTGCAATATATCTTGTTTATGTTACATGCAAAATTGATATTAATTTATGAATCTACAAAAAATTAAGAATATAAGAGTTGTTGCTTATGATCTGGGTTGAGTTGCTGGCATGTATTGTGATTTGGTTAAGCTTCTGGTCACTGATTCCACGTGATGAATGGTGGTTTCGTGGTGCAGATTTTCCACGGCTCCAGATTTTGGTATTGGGACTGATTGCATTTATTTTGATGTTGCTTTGGGATGCACCTTGGGATTGGGTACGTGAAGTCATTTTTCTGGGATTAATTGCGGCAGTGGCGTATCAACTCAAAATGGTGTTGCCTTATACCTTTGTATGGAAAAAGCAGGTTAAAACGGTTGCCAAAACAGAGTTACAGCCAGAACGCCAGATTTCTTTAATCGTATCGAATGTACTGACGCCCAATACCCAATACCATTTATTACTGCAACAGATTCATCAGCATCAACCTGACTTGATTTTGACTTTAGAGTCAGATGGACATTGGGAACAAGCTTTGGGTGAACTGGAAAATGACTATCCTTATCGGGTTGCAGTGCCTTTGGATAACTTGTATGGCATGCACTTATATAGTCGTTTAGTGCTTGAAAATATTGACGTTAAGTTTATTTTGAGCGATGAAATTCCTTCAATTCATGCCACAGCCATTCTAAGGTCAGGTCAGCCAGTACAGCTATATTGCTTACATCCGAAACCACCGAGTCCGACCGAAGCCAAAGACTCCACTTTACGTGATGCTGAATTGTTGATTGTTGGTGATCAGATTAAAGATTTGGATGAGAGTTGCATTGTAATGGGGGATTTGAATGACGTGGCATGGTCTCGTACCACACGCCTTTTTCAACGGATTAGTGGGCTGCTAGACCCCCGAGTTGGACGTCACTTTGTCAATACGTTTCATGCTGACTATCCTTTACTGCGTTGGTCACTGGATCATGTTTTCCACAGTACGGATTTTGCTTTAGTACAGATGCAGCGTTTACCCCATATTGGTTCAGATCATTTCCCCGTATATGTAGTACTGCAAACAGGTTGGGTGTTTGAGCAAGTACAAGAAGAGCTGGAACAGACCGAAGCCGATGAGCAAGAGGCGCAGGAGGCGATCGAAGAGGGAATTGAGAAAGCAGAACGAGAAGGTAAGCAGGTTACAGATGAAATTGCCAAAGATTACCAATAAACACATCAGGTGCTTGGATTTCATCAGTGTAAGATATGGCTTACAGGGATTTGGGAACCTGACGAATGGTGAGTCACTCGGTATGGCTTTATTCTAAGCTCATCAGCACATGGAGCGGGAATGGATCATCCCAGTATGGAAGTTGACGCTGATGGAAATCATCATGGATATGATGTAGGTATGGAACGCCACCGAATAAAACAAGAATAACATTGAAAGCACAACCTCATGTACCCGAGTTTTGCAGGACGCAGAACTCGGGTGATGACTTTTTATATTTAGCGTTTCTTAGAATAAATCTTCTCATGACCTTTTGGACGCGTTTTAAAGCGGCGGTGAAACCACATATATTGAGTCGGAGCAATGCGGAGTTGATTTTCAATAATTTGATTCACTCGCGTTGCGTCATCCAGCTCGTCTTCGCTAGGTAGGTTTTCGACCGCAGGTTCAATCAGCACTTTATAGTGTGGGTTTCGAATGTCCCCATCACGATAAAAATACAATGGAATAGCCGCAGCCTTGGTCATTTTCAATAAGCGACGATGTGCCGTAACCGTTGCTGCAGGAACACCAAAGAAGGGTGCCATCACGCCTTGTTTTAAACCAAAGTCTTGGTCTGGACTGTACCAAATGGCATGCCCATTTTTTAAGTTGCGAACCAAACCGCGCATGTCATCATGGTCGATTTGGTTTGCGTAAATGGTGGAACGGCAGCGGTAAATCAGCATATCCAACAGTAGATTATTTTGTGGGCGATAGACCACATCTGGCTCAAAATACTGTGCACAAAGGTAACCGCCTGCATCAAGCAAAGTCGAATGGGTCCCTAAAAGCAGCGCACCTTTACCTTCTGCTTGTGCTTTTTCAATGTGCTCTAAACCTTCAATACTGACACGACCAGTAAACCATTTTGGGCTATACCATGCATTCAGCGTTTCAAATACGCCCAGCATTTGGTCGACAAAAACTAAACGTGCATTTTCACGCACTTCTTGGGTAGACCATTCAGGAAAGCAGACTTCGAGATTACGAATGGTGGTGTCTTGGCGCGATTTGAGAAACTTAAAACTGAGGTTGCCTAAGAGGGTGGCCAGTCGGTGTTGAATTGCCCAAGGCAGAATTGCCAGTATCATAAGGAATACAATACCAATCCATATACCCCAATATTTAGGTTGCAGGAAAGACCATTGAAATTCACCGGGTTGATAGTCTGGCTGAGAACTCATAAATTGCGATAAGTGCTGAAAAAGAATGTTCTGAGTTTAGCATGAAGCATGTATGAAGGGACAAGCTGTGCTCGATGCCACCGCCATTCAAAATTGCGGATAATCATTGTTTAGAGACTTTGATAGGTGGGTTTTGAAAAGACAGGTGTACTGATAGAATTTATTTTTATTAACTAAAATTTTGATTATAAAAGAAATTTATAAGATTTCAAAATAGAAATTAAAACAACGAAGAAATGGGGCGGGAAAGGAATCAATATTAAAGGCTACATCGTGAGTAGCCTTTAATGACTAATGAGGGAATAAAGAATTCATGAAGATTATGATTTAGCAGCGGAAGTTTGGCCCTCTACTTTTTTGGTTGTCGTTTTAGCCACGTGCTGTTTTTTTGCATGATCTGTTTGCTGTTTCTTGTGGATTTGATGGGTGGCTACTTTTTGTTCTGTGGCTTTGTGAGTTTCATTTGGTGCAGAAGTTGCGGCCATTGCAGAACCTGCAAAAATTGCGGTAGTAAATGCTGCTAATACAATTGATGCTACTTTTTTCATGATCATTCTCTCTTTGAGTGTTTCGATATCTGATTAGATTCGATAGGTATATATTCAAGGATTTGTATGGAAAGATCATGGAGCCAATGTAGAGAAAAATAGTGCGATTGAAATGAATAATTGTAAGCTTTCAGTATTATGGTAAGTATCTCGTTTTTTTAAGAAATCATTAATTTTAATGTTGTTTGGGTGTTTTGGACATTCAGCTTTATTTGTAGCTGGTTTTAAATAGAAAAACAGAAAATTTCTCAATTAGATATGCAATGCTACAACCAATGAAACAATAAACAATCCGGAGTAGCGCACCGTCTATGGTGCGATGCCCGACATCATAAATCGTCACAATTAAGAAACTCGATAATGCAATGCCTGTATAGGCTCCTTCTCTAAAAAGGACGCAAACTAAACTGGTCATAAAAATACCTGTAATTAAAAAAAGATATTCTAAATTAATACTAAAATTATGAATAAATGCAGAGTGATCCATGGCGAGCCAGATCAGGATGCCGACAGCAGAGCCAATAAAATTCCCTATCAATTGGTTAAAATTAATCTTTTTACCTGAGTCCATTTGAATGGTTAAAAAGGCTGTCAATGATGCCCATAGAAAGAAATTGGTATCTTTATTACTATCAAAACAGAGCGCTAAAATGACAATGACGACTGCACATCCAAGTATTTTAAAAAGATAGAGTGCATTGCTCAGGTGGTTTCGGTTCATTATCATGCAAAAACCAGATAGATAAATAAAGTTGAAGAACTGTGCTGAATTATAAGGCGAATTCTTGGGTCTAACTTAAATTTTCGTATCTGATCTTTATTTGTAGATATATTTTTCGATAAAAAAACGCTGCGTTCAGCAGCGTTTTTGAAGAAAAAAATAAATTACTTCGTTAGGTTGTCTAGTTCTTCCCAACGTTCAAGTTTTTCAAGCAATAAGTCATCAATTTCGCTCAAACGATTAGACAGTTTAAGTGCTTTGTCTGCATCGGAGATAAAGAGCGAACCATCTGCCAATACAGCATTAATTTCCACTTGTTCTTTTTCCAATGCTTCCATTTCAGCAGGCAGTTGTTCGAGTGCGCGTTGATCTTTATAGCTAAGTTTTACTTTCTTTGGTGCTGCAGGCTCTGCCTCAGCTTCGGCTTTTGCCACAGCCTTTTTCACCGCACTTTTCTGATCTACTACAGTTTGGTCTGGGCGTTGCTGTAAATAGTCTTGGTAACCGCCAATGTATTCGTCAATATTGCCTTTACCATCAAACACCCACGTTGATGTCACGACATTGTCCATAAATGCGCGGTCATGTGAAATAAGCAGTAAGGTGCCTTTGTAGTCGGACAACATTTCCTCTAACAGCTCAAGTGTCACCATATCCAAGTCATTGGTTGGTTCGTCCATCACAATTAAGTTAGAGGGTTTAAGTAGTAATTTTGCTAAAAGAATACGGTTACGCTCACCACCTGAAAGGGCCTTCACCGGTGTACGTGCACGCTCTGGAGAGAACAAGAAATCTTGTAAATAGCTGTAGATATGACGACGGTTTCCATTCACATCGACATGGTCAGAGCCTTCTGATACGTTATCTTTGACTGATTTTTCAAGGTCGAGAGCATTACGTAATTGGTCGAAGTAAGCCACTTCCAATTGCGTACCGGTTTTCACAGTACCCGTGTGTTGTTGCTCACCTAAAATGGCTTTAATGAGGGTGGTTTTACCGACACCATTGTCACCTACCAGACCAATCCGATCACCACGTAACACCAATGCTGAGAAGTCGTTGATGATAGGTGCATCATTGCCAAAGCGAACGCTTAAATTCTCAATTTCAAAGACGACTTTGCCTGAGCGATTGGCTTCTTGGGTCGCCATGCTGACTTTGCCTTGCTGGAAGCGACGGGCTTTCGACTCTTCACGCAGTGCTTTTAAGGCACGAACACGGCCTTCGTTACGCGTACGACGGGCTTTAATGCCTTGGCGAATCCAAACTTCTTCTTCAGCTAAGCGTTTATCAAACAGTGCATTCTGCTTTTCTTCTGCTTCCATTTGCTGTGCTTTCAGTTCGAGGTAACGTGAGTAGTTACCTTCATAGCTGCGCAGAGTGCCGCGGTCGAGTTCAACAATTCGAGTGGCAATGCTGTCCACAAATGAACGGTCATGCGAGATGAACAGTAAAGTTAAATTATTTTGATCGAGTAAAAACTTTTCGAGCCATTCAATACTTTCAACGTCCAAATGGTTGGTTGGTTCGTCTAGTAATAGCACATCGGGTTGGGTAAGGAGTGCACGAGCAAGCAGCACACGACGCTTACGACCACCCGATAAATCGGCCAAATCAGCATCTGGGTCTAGGCCCATTTTACTTAAAATAGAATTGACTTTGGTTTCTAAAGCCCAGCCATCCAACTGATCTAGTTTGTGTTGTAGGTTACCCATGCGATCACACGCTTCCATGTCTCCGAGCACACAAGCATCACTGGCTTCATGATATGCTCTGAGTACATCCGCGGCTTCACCTGCGCCGTCTGCCACGATATCCGCCACTTTGCCCGAATCCATCGGTACGTCTTGCGCCAACATGGAAATGGTGATGCCGTTTTGTAGAGAAACTTCGCCAGAGTCGGCTAATAAACTTCCCTCGATCAGTTTAAGTAAAGTAGACTTACCCTCACCATTACGACCAATTAAACACACTCGTTCACCGCGTTCCAATGAAAAGTTCGCGCCGTCGAGCAAGGCAGGTCCACCAAACGCAAGTTGGACATCCCTTAAAGTAATATAGGCCATAATGTTTCCTGAAAAATCTCAAATGAGGACTTGAAGTGTCTAAACAACAAAATATTGATAATCAAGCGCCATTGTCCGCACCCATTGAAGATTTGCAAGTCCGAATTGCATTTTTAGATGATTTAGTTGAACAACTCAATGAACAATTGGTGATTCAAGGGCTGGAAATTGCTGATTTAAAAAAACAAATGCAAATTTTGTATCAACGTGTTGAATCTTCAGATTTGTCTGATGGAATTGCGACATTTGACCCGATGGCCGATCGTCCGCCACATTACTAGAAAGGATGAGATATGCTGAAAAAGTTTAGTGAAGCAATTGGTCACATTACTTGTTTTGCAACATTTCTTATCGTTTCTATAACGTTGAGTGGCCTAATATTTTTTGATTCTTTCACTAAAGGCCTAAAATACAATATATCTATTTTAGATATTGATTTTTATAGCTTATTAGTACAATTTTTAATTGTAAATCACTCTGGTCTCATAGGGTATAGTGTAAGTGTTTTTATAATACTCTTTATTTTTTTTGAGTTTTTTCCAAAAGCATTTAATTTTATTTTGGGCATTTTTCATTTTTTATATTTAATTTTACTAAAGTTTTTTAAAGGTTTGGTAT
>NZ_BKFU01000045.1:0-31861 GCF_008980265.1 Acinetobacter sp. TUM15064
ACTTTTAAATTTAGATTCTTCAGATCACATCCATTGTGGATAAAATTATACGTATTTTGACACCGAATATAAAGCGTATTTATATTTTATCCACAGCTTGGTGATGCTTATTTATTCGATTATTTTAGCTAAAGTTAACCCTTTTTAGCCGTTTTTCTTTAATTTAAAATGGCTCTTTTCGCCTTTAAAAAACGTAATTCTTGTATTTTCCAACCCCGATCGAAGATCCATGTTTCTTGGATTTGTTGGCGATTTTCAACCAAACCAATCAAAACCTGACAGCGTGTTTGGTCTCGGTTAAACTCAAATTCTTCAAATTCGACATCAGGTTTTTGAGGTTTCCAAACCCCATTTTTCACCGCATGTGCGATCTTTTCATAGCGTGTATAGTTGCTTTCTACACGATCGGCTTGCTCATAGACCACTTTAAAATGCTCATCTTCATATTGAGCTAAAACTTCATAATTACCGGTAAAAAATGCATTCACCCAAATGTCGCGTACTTGTTCTAGTTGGTTATCCATCATAATGACCTCACATTTTGCACTGTGCAAAAAGACTTGATACTTACATCATGACATCGCTATAAGTCAGTTTAATAACATTGCACATTGCTTATATTTTATTCAAAAGCATAAAAAATGCTGTAAAAAAAGCACTCTAACGAGTGCTTTTTTCTATGTATTTTGTAAAGCGTTTAAGCATCAATATCCGCATTCAGTGCATTCTCTTCAATAAATGCACGACGTGGTTCCACGTCATCACCCATCAAACAAGAGAACATACGATCAGCCTCAATCGCATCCTCAATCGTCACTTGCAGCATGTTGCGGTTTTCAGGATCCATTGTTGTTTCCCAAAGCTGATCCGCATTCATCTCACCCAAGCCTTTATAACGCTGAATCATCATACCGCGACGTGAATCAGACAAAATATGCTGCCAAACTTGATGGAAGTTGGTGACTGCAATTTTACGATCACCTTTTTGCAGGTAAGCACCGTCTTCAAGCAGCGTGAACCAGCTCTTAGAGTTTTTCAGCAAGCGTGCATATTCACCTGAACCCAATAAACCCGCATCTAGTAAATAACTATGCGGTAAATTGTGTACATAAATCGTGATACGAGGCAAATAAGTCTCGATCTTTTGACCATCTGCCAGCTCTTTTTCAAACGTTTCTAAGCTCAGCTCAGGACGCAAGCTTGGCTGAATTTCTGCCACAGCGCTACGCACTTGCTCAGCCCACTGCTCGACATAAGCTCGGTCATGATTGTGATCAAGCTTAAAGCCTTCCACAGAAATCAACGCATCTAGAACACTGGCAGGATAACGAACTGTTAGACGCTGCAAGCTCTTCTGAGACGTTTGATAATCTGCAATCACATTCGCCAAAGCTTCACCACGGATTGCAGGTGCAGCTTCACTAACGTGTAATTCAAGCTCATCAATTGCGTTTGAAATTAAATAGGTTTCAAGCGCATCATTATCTTTAATATATTGCTCTTGTTTGCCTTTTTTCAGCTTATATAACGGTGGCTGTGCAATATAGATATAACCACGTTCTACCAGCTCTGGCATTTGACGGAAGAAGAAAGTCAACAATAAGGTACGAATGTGCGAACCATCCACGTCAGCATCGGTCATGATGATGATTTTGTGATAACGCAATTTGTCCGGATTGTACTCTTCACGACCAATACCACAACCTAATGCCGTAATCAGCGTGCCCACTTCTTGAGATGAAATCATCTTGTCAAAACGCGCACGTTCCACGTTTAGGATTTTACCTTTCAACGGTAAAATCGCTTGCATCTTACGGTTACGACCTTGTTTCGCACTACCACCCGCAGAGTCACCCTCGACCAGATACAATTCAGACAATGCAGGATCTTTCTCTTGGCAATCCGCCAATTTACCAGGTAAACCAGCAATATCTAAAGCACTTTTACGACGCGTCATTTCACGCGCTTTACGCGCCGCATCACGGGCACGAGCTGCATCAATAATTTTACCTGCAATGGCTTTTGCCGCTTGTGGGTTTTCAAGCAAATATTCAGAGAATGATTTATTCATTGCCTGTTCAACCGCCGGTTTCACTTCACTTGAAACCAACTTTTCTTTGGTTTGTGAAGAGAACTTCGGATCAGGAACTTTCACTGAAACAATCGCAGTTAAACCTTCACGAGCATCATCCCCTGAAACGGCTACTTTCTCTTTTTTGAGTAAGTTTTCATTTTCCATGTAGCTGTTTAAGCCACGGGTTAAGGCTGCACGGAAACCTGCTAAATGCGTTCCGCCATCTTTTTGTGGAATGTTGTTGGTGAAGCAACGGACATTTTCTTGATAAGTATCATTCCACTGCAATGCCACTTCGACCCCAATGCCATTTTCCGCCTGTACGGTAAAATGAAAAATGTCATTTAGATGTGTTTTGCCTTGGTTAATATATTTCACAAACTCAGACAGACCGCCTTCGTAGTCAAACACATGTTCCGCATGGATACGCTCATCGCGCAAAACGATGCGCACGCCTGCGTTCAAGAAAGACAATTCACGTAAACGGCGTGCCAAAATATCGACATTGAAAATAGTCTGACTAAAAGTTTCAGCACTTGGCCAAAAACGTACAGTTGTTCCTGTCGTTTCGGTATCACCAATTACTGCTAAAGGATAAACAGGATCACCATGTTTGTATTCTTGTTGGTGAATATGCCCGGCACGGTGAATCGTCAATTCTAACTTACGTGACAATGCATTCACCACAGATACACCTACACCATGTAGTCCACCTGAAACCTTGTAACTATTGTCATCAAACTTACCGCCTGCGTGCAGAATAGTGAGAATAACTTCTGCTGCAGAAACCCCTTCTTCAGGGTGAATATCGGTCGGAATACCACGGCCATTGTCCGATACACTGACAGATTCATCTTCGTGAATCGTCACCAAGATTTCATCACAGTGACCTGCAAGCGCTTCGTCTATCGCATTATCCACCACCTCAAACACCATATGGTGTAAGCCTGAACCATCATCCGTATCACCAATATACATACCTGGACGTTTACGTACTGCGTCCAATCCACGTAATACTTTGATACTAGAGGAATCATAAGCTTTTTCTGTGGTTTGTTCCGTTTGAGAAGCAGCTTGTTGATCTTCTGAACTCATGGTTTCTCCCTAGCGAAAAATAGGTCTATCCCGTGATGGGTAAAATCTAAAATCATTGTGCGACAACTTGAACTTGACCATTTTCAACACAGAATAATTGATAAGAAATAGATAAATC
The DNA here is from genome assembly GCF_008980265.1 of Acinetobacter sp. TUM15064. Classification (NCBI taxonomy): domain Bacteria; kingdom Pseudomonadati; phylum Pseudomonadota; class Gammaproteobacteria; order Moraxellales; family Moraxellaceae; genus Acinetobacter; species Acinetobacter sp. TUM15064. The sequence continues at coordinate 3,288 of NZ_BKFU01000045.1, forward strand.
ATGTAAGTGATTTTTGACTGATTCATACTCTAAAGTGGTAATAAAAACTTGACTACCTAGTTGGCTCAATCGCTCAATTAAACGTTGTTGTGCTGTTAAATCTAATTCTGCTGTCAGATCATCTAATAATACCACAGTTTCCTTATTACAGGCATGCAGCATTGCAATCTGTGACAGTTTTAAAGCTATGATTAACAGCTTTTTTTGTCCCCGTGAAAGCACCACGTCTGCATCACCTAGGCTTGTTTTTAAACGTAAATCTGCCTTATGCGGCCCATATTCCGTATAGCGGCGGTCAAGGTCTTTTTGATGGTGACTTTGCAAGTCATGCAGTAACCCTACATCGGTGTGAAACCCTGGACTGTATTCCAAGTCAACCTGAATATGTGGCAAAAGTTGTTTTAAATCTTGCTCAAAAAAGTCCTTCCATTGCTCCACAATACTCACTCTTTGCGAATGTAGCATTTCTCCATAATCACTGAGCATTTTGTTCCACGGTTCCAAGTCGACCAAACTTAAATTTCGTCGTGTTTTAAGTAAACTGTTCCGTTGTTTTAAGGCACGCGAGTAATATTGCCATGCATGATAAAACTCTGGTTCCACGTGGAACATCAACCAATCGAGTAGCTGCCTTCTCGGCTTCGCACCATGATCAATAATATCGGTACTTTGTGGATCAATCAGTTGTAGGGGAAGAATTTTGGCTAACTGGCCTTGGGTGGCAATGTTGTCACCATTGACCTTAATCAACTGTTCACCTGACAACAGCTTTTGCATGCCAATCTTTTCTGTACTGGACTGCGCGAAAATTATGGCATCTTGGGTATCGGTTTGAATGTAGTTTTTAGGAATATGGGTACGGAAGGAGCGCCCTGTCGCCAGCAGATGGATGGCTTCCAAAATTGAGGTTTTGCCTGAACCATTTTGCCCATAAAAAACATTAAACGGTTGCAATCCATGGAGAGCAACCGTCTTTAAATTTCGAACACGTTCGATATTTAAACGCGTAATTTGCATGCGTCAACCTAAGTCTTAAACACGCATTGGCATAACAACATAAGTCTGATCTTGATGCGCAGGGTCTTGAACCAAAACCGACTGATTGGCTTCGGTCATGGTCATAGACACATCATCACCATCCAATGCACCTAATACATCCAAGATATATTGTGCATTAAAAGACATTTCCATTGGTGCATTACTATATTGAATCGCCAAGTCTTCTACGGCTTCATCTTGTTCTGGGTTATTCGCACGAAGCTGTAGCGTATCGGCATCAAAATTTAAGAACACACCACGTAGTTTTTCATTACTTAAAATCGAAACACGTTGTAAAGATTGCTTAAAGACATCATGTGCAATTAAGACATTTTTATCACCACCACGTGGAATCACACGGCGATAGTCAGGGAATTTACCATCAATCAGTTTCGTCGTGAAACGAACAGTCGTTTCACCTTGTTCTTTGTCACGACTAGCAATTGAAATGGTCACATTCAACAGCTCACGACCAATCAACAATGCCAATTGCTCATCTTCAATGCTCAATAAACGTTGTAATTCAGCTACAGCTTTACGTGGCACAATGGCTTGGATCAACTGCGTTGCATCTGAGCTGGCGACAGTTTCACACAGCGCCAAACGGTGACCATCAGTCGTGACTGCACGTAATTGATTGTTATCAATCTCAAGCAAGGTTCCCGTGAGATAAAAACGTACATCCTGCACTGCCATAGCAAAAGCAGTTTTTTCAAATAAACGCTTTAATTCACGCTGCGTCACCGCTACTTGGGTGCCTTGTGTGTTTTCTGTGCTTAAAAGCGGATAATCTTCAGCTGGTAAAGTCCCGAGAACAAAACGGCTATTGCCCGACTTTAAAATACAGCGTTGATCTTCAGTAATCTGTAAGTCAATTAAGGCTGCAGTTGGCAAAGATTTACAAATATCCATCAACTTACGTGCAGGAACAGTTGTTTCACCCGCTTGTAAACATGCCCCATCAGCAAGTGTAGTACTGGCAACCAGCTCAACCTCTAAATCAGAGCCTGTAATAGTCAAAGACTCTTGATTTACTTGAACTTTGACATTTGAAAGAATGTTTAAAGTATGGCGACGTTCAACCGCTCCTACGACATGTGATAGAACATTAAGTAAGCTTTCTTTCGCGATTTTTAAACGCACGATACATTCCTCGAAATACTGAAGATAAAAGAATAAATAAAAGTGTTTTTAGCAGTGTACTATGCGGCAGAACATGCCGCATTGCAAGAACAGAATTTGAACAACCACACTTAACTTTGTAGTAAGCGCTGTAAGTTTTTATAGTCCTCATTGAAGATCGGATCTTCATCTCTCAGACTGACCACTTTTTCACAGGCATGCATCACCGTACTATGATCACGCCCACCAAAAGCCATCCCAATTTCAGGGAAACTGTCGCCCGTTAACTCACGCGCCAAACCCATCGCCAATTGGCGTGGGCGTGCATAAATACGGGTACGTTTAGGTCCAACCAACTCTTTCAGTGGAATTCTAAAGTACTCACTCACCACACGTTGAATATTTTCAGTACTGATGGTTCGTGCACGAATCGCCAAGACGTCTTTTAAAGACTCACGCACGACATCTAAGTCAATCGCTGTGCCTTTAAAGCGCGAAATGGCCACCACTTTATTCAACGCACCTTCAAGCTCACGAACATTCGCAACGACTTGTTGTGCAATAAACAAGGCACAATTTCGCGGCAGTTCGACGTCATTGCTTTCTGCTTTTTTCAGCAAAATTTCAATTCGTGTTTCAATATCTGGTGGTTCAACCCCCACCGATAAGCCCCACGAAAAACGTGAAACCAAACGAGGGTCTAATTCAGTCAATTCTTTTGGATAGCGGTCAGAAGTCAAAATAATTTGCTTAGACTCATCTAAAAGTGCGTTAAATGTATAGAAAAACTCCACTAAACTTGCCTCTTTTCCTGCAAGTAAGTGAATATCATCGACCAATAATAGATCTAAAGATCGGCAATTTTTCTTAAATTCTTCCACTTTGCCCTGTTGCAAAGAGCTGACAAAATCCTGCACAAAACTTTCAGCCGTCATATACATGACGCGCGCATTAGGCTTGGCTTGCAATAAAGCATTACCAACCGCCTGCATTAAATGCGTTTTACCCAATCCAGTCGGACCATATAAAAATAATGGATTGTGCTGAGAAGCCCCCAACTGAGTCAAAACCTTACGACATGTTTCAGCAGCCATCTGGTTTGAACGCCCCTCAACAAAAAGTGAGAAACTAAATAAAGGGTTAAGCTGACGTTTACGATTATTTTTAGCAGGACTTTCGTCTTTTTCTTTTTTAGGGCGCTGCACAGGCGTAGGCGCTGACTCTAAAGCTGCAGTTGTGGTTGCAGGTTGTTCAGCCGCAGATAAAATCGCCCCAGGTCTTGAATCGACTAGAATTTCAACCTTACGCACACGTCCTTCAGAGAGTTGTTCAACTAAAATAGTAATCAACTCAAGATGGTGTTCTTGAATGTAACGTGTCCAATAGGGATTCGGCGCATACAGACGTAATGTGTCATTTAACTCTTCTGCAACTAAAGGGCGTATCCACATCGTAAAGACATTCCCAGATAGCTCTTGTCGCAAGCGAGTTAAGCAGTCCGTCCAAAGCATGTGAAACCCCTATTCATTCCATCGATAATTAATAAAAACACGAAGCACCCACCGAAGCGGGTCGCCATTCTAACCAAGTTATCCACATCTGTCATGGGAAATTCTGTCGATATTGCTCAAAAAGACTACTTATGAAAACAAATTTAAATTCAAATGCTATTGTGGATAAGTTTATCCTCAAGCTGTGGATAGAATATAGCACAAAGTTATCCACAAACTATTATTTTTATAAAAACAACTTTATCCACACCATATAATTATGTTTTTTAAATAGAAAAGTGCAATTTCCACAGAAAAATACAACCCTAATAGTAATAAATTTAAATTTATAAATTTGAATTTATTTATAAGAGCGCTGTTTTTTTGGGGATAACTTCGCTTGAGATATGAATTTAAATTTAAAACATTGCAATGTAATTGAATTTAAACAACTGTGGATAATTATGTGAATAATCTTGCTGATAACTTATATCACTTTAATAAACAATAATCTAGCTTGTGTATAATGAAAAAACGCTGTGTATAAGAGATTTGAGCTTTTATTGCAGGGATACATTAAAAACAAGTTAATTTTGCAAGAAAATCTGTTTTTCATTGACAGCTCAAGCAATGAACACTAAAATCGCGAACCTTCATTGAATGATCATTTTTGGAGTTTCGATATGAAACGTACATTCCAACCATCTGAATTAAAGCGTAAGCGCGTTCATGGTTTCCGTGCTCGTATGGCTACTAAAGCTGGTCGCCAAGTATTAGCTCGTCGTCGTGCAAAAGGTCGTCACAGCTTAACTGTTTAATCAATAGTTAACGCTTAAAGCGATTTTGGGTGTTATGACTACACTTTATGGCTTCAGCACAGAGGTTCGTATTCGCTGTGCTGCCGATTATAAAAGTGTCTTCGATGGTGCGCTTTTTAAAGTGCATCAACCCCATTTCTTATTTCTAGCAAAACTGACCGAACAACCTCATAGTCGTTTGGGTATTGTTGTTGCTAAAAAGAAAGTGCGTCGTGCACACGAAAGAAATAGAGTAAAACGTTTGGCTCGCGAAAGCTTTCGCTTGCATCAACAGCAATTAACTTTAGATATTGTGGTTATGCCTAAAATGGGGATAGAAACAGTGCCTAATGCAGAGTTGCACCAGCAATTACAATTTGCTTGGCAAAAATTACAACGTCTTGCCAAAAAGCATCAAAAAATAGCTCCCTCCCTGCAAAAGTAGAGATGGCCAATGGTCCGGTTACTGCATTGGTTAATTCGATTTTATCAAATTGCGATTAGTCCTTTACTTGGACCGCGTTGTCGTTATATCCCTACATGTTCTCAATATTCATTGGAAGCAGTCCATACACATGGTGCTGTGCGTGGTGTGTGGTTGGCTACTAAACGTATTTGCCGTTGTCATCCTTGGGGTGGATCGGGGTATGACCCTGTTCCAGCTAAAAGGATTCGTTTTATCTCTTTTCAGCAAATAGATTCTCAAAAGCGTCTGCTTGCTGTACCCTTTCGTGATTGTTTCTTGAACCAAAATCACTCTAACCACTTGGGGTAATAGATATGCAACAATGGGCCAGGTTTGCCATTCTCGGGGCCATGTTTGTTGTCGCTTATTTGCTTATTTTGGCTTGGCAAAAAGATTATGGACATGCGGCAACTCAGCAACAGCCTCAACAGGCTGCTGTAGTTTCGCATGAAGTATCTGCAGATTTGCCAAATGCTCAAACGGCTTCAGCAGCGTCTGATATGCCACAAGCAAATATCGCGACTCAGCAACCAGTTACAGAAGCTAAAGCATCTGTAAATCAACAGCTTATTTCAGTACAAACTGACCTTTATCACCTTTGGATTAACCCTAAAGGTGGTGATATTGTTCGTATTGAATTGTTAAACCATGACAAGAGCAAAGACAGCAATGAAGCATTTGTCATGCTGGAAAGTGATGCGAAACGTACTTATGTGGCGCAGTCTGGTTTAATTGGTCTTAATGGTCCAGACAGTAATCGTAGCGGTCGCCCAATGTATGAGATTGAAAAATCTGCTTATACATTAAACGATGCCAAAGCGGTTCAAACGGAAGATGGTAAAAGCATCAAAGTGTTAACTGTACCGATGGTACTGAAAACAGCGGATGGTGTGGAAATCATTAAAACCTTTACCTTCAAGCAAGGTGACTATCCTATTGTTGTGAACCATAAAGTGGTGAACCGCAGTGGTCAAAACTGGCAGGGTCAAATGTTTGGTCAACTCAAACGTGACAACTCTGAAGATCCAGGTAAGTCAGACCAAGGTATTTTCACATTGGGCACTTTCTTAGGTGGTGCTTGGGGTTCGCCAGATGAACATTATAACAAGCTGAAATTTGCTAACTTCAATGAAGAAAAATTGAATGTTGAAGCGAAAGGTGGCTGGGTTGCTATGGTTCAGCACTATTTCGTCAGTGCTTGGATTCCAGGTGACTTAAAGCTTACGCAAGGTAACGGTCAACCGTATGTTGCAAAATTAGAATCGCGTAAGTCGACTGATGATATGAATATCATTGGTTTTACTTCACCAACAATTACTGTGCCTGCAGGAACAGTGGCTGAGATTGATGCGACTTTCTATTCAGGCCCTAAAGTTCAATCTGAGCTAAAAGAATTAGCAACAGGTTTGAACCAAACTGTTGATTATGGTTGGTTATGGCCAATTGCGAAATTGTTGTTCTTGGGTCTTGAGTTCTTCCACGGTTTAGTGGGTAACTGGGGCTGGGCAATTATTCTGTTAACGGTCTTGGTGAAACTGATTCTGTGGCCATTGTCGTCTAAGAGCTATCGCTCAATGGCGAAAATGCGTGTTATTGCACCTGAAATGCAACGTATGAAAGAAGAGTTCGGTGAAGACCGTATGCGCTTCTCTCAAGAAATGATGGCACTGTATAAACGAGAACAAGTCAATCCGCTTGCTGGTTGTTTGCCATTGTTATTACAAATGCCAATCTTCCTTGCATTGTACTGGGTATTGATGGAGTCTGTTGAACTTCGTCATGCACCATGGTTACTTTGGATTCAAGATTTGTCAGCAATGGATCCGTGGTTTATTTTACCGCTGTTGATGGGCGCAACCATGTTCATTCAGCAGTCTTTAAATCCACAGCCTGCAGACCCGATGCAAGCCAAAGTATTCCGCATCATGCCGATTGTTTTTACAGTCTTTATGCTGTTCTTCCCTTCGGGCTTGGTGTTGTACTGGATTGTCAACAACAGTATCACGATCATTCAACAAACGTTGATCAACAAATCTGTTGAAAAAGATCGCTTGAATAAGGAAAGTGCGTCGAGCTAATCGAGGCAACTTTTCGCGAAAAGCTGAATAAATCCGCTTAAGATGGTAATCTTAGGCGGATTTTTCTTTGCGCGTTTTTAAGATTTTTAGGTGAATGTTATGTACAACCGAACTACGATTGCTGCTATTGCAACACCACCTGGGCGTGGTGGTGTCGGGGTCATTCGCCTATCTGGTCCTAAATCGTACGAGATTGCACAGGCCTTGACTCAAAAGGACTTACCGAAAGCGCGTTTTGCAGGTTTTCGCCAGTTTTATGATGCATCTGGTGAAGTGATGGATGAAGGCTTAGCGATTTGTTTTCCGAACCCGAATTCGTTCACTGGTGAAGATGTGGTTGAGTTGCAAGGGCATGGTGGCCCTGTGATTCAAAATGCTTTACTGGGACGTTTGTTGGAGCTTGGTGCAATTGCTGCAAAAGCCGGTGAGTTTTCCATGCGGGCTTTTGAAAATGGCAAACTGGATTTGGTACAGGCGGAAGCGATCGCTGACTTGATTGATGCGACATCACAAGCGGCTGCACGTTCTGCAGTACGTTCATTACAAGGCGCATTTTCAACTAAAGTAAATCGTGTGCTGGAGCAATTGATTCATCTACGTTTGCATGTGGAAGCTGCTATTGATTTTCCTGAAGAAGAAATTGATTTTCTTGCGGACGGGAAAATTTTAAATCTTTTAGATGGTGTTACGGCTGCTGTGAACCAAGTGCAACAATCGGCTCGTCAAGGACAGTTACTGCGTGAAGGTTTACAAGTAGTCATTGCAGGGAAACCGAATGCGGGTAAGTCATCACTACTCAATGCTTTAGCGGGCATTGAACGCGCCATTGTGACGGATATTGCAGGTACGACGCGGGATGTCTTACATGAAAAAATTACCCTGAATGGTTTACCTATAACACTAACCGATACCGCGGGTTTGCGTGAAACAGGTGATATTGTAGAAAAAGAAGGGATCCGCCGTGCCATTAAAGAAATTGAGCAAGCCGATCTGTTACTTTTGGTTTATGACTTAAGTCAAGGCGAAGACCCACTCAAACTGGCGCAAGCATATTTTGCTGAGCATATTGAACCGAAACGTTTAATGCTGATTGGCAATAAGTGTGATTTGATGGAAACAACATCACATATCGAAGATTTTAACGGCTTCCGTCATATTATGGTTTCGGCCAAGCAAGAAACTGGCGTTCAAGCGCTCATAGAAGCGATTACAGCGCATGCAGGCTTCCAGCCAGAAGAAGATACCTTTATTGCGCGTACACGTCATTTAGACGCAATGAAACGCACTCAGCTTTATCTTGCTGAAGCCCGTGAACAATTGGTGGTGTATAACGCAGGTGAGTTAGTCGCAGAGTCGCTCCGTTTGGCACAAAATGCCCTCGGTGAAATTACAGGGGACTTTAGTGCGGATGATTTACTTGGGAAAATTTTTGGATCGTTCTGTATTGGAAAATAACACTGCTATTGATGAAAAAACCCTCTGATTAGGGCTTTTTCATATTTAAAGTTAGAGGTGTACTGCTCTGATGTGAAAACCACAGATAAAAACACAATATACCAATAGCAATACAAAAGCTGATCACTGCGAAACTTAAGCCAAAGTGATCTGCTAGATAGCCCACAGCTACAATGGGCACAATCGTGCCCAAATAACCGATAAAAAGATAGGTTGACATTACAGCCGCTCGGTTTTCTGTGGTGGTCATGGCATAAATCAGACCAAAGGCACCAATCAAAGTTAAACCGTGCCCAATTCCCACTAAAAAATCGCTGATAAAGAAAAATATACTCAGTTGAAACAGCATACACAAAGCTAAAATGCCTAGGCTTAGGATCAAGGTGATTAAGCCATAGTTGAGACACTGATTAGCAGGTATGGCTCTGGCAAAATACTGCACCACGGCAGAGATAATCAAAATACTGGTAATGGCTGAGCCACTGACGAGTGGGCCATGCCACGGCAGAATATCACTGACAAATGACGGAGATAAAGAAGCAAATAAGCTAAATGCAGCAAAGGCACTAAATGCGGTAAATCCAACAATCAAAAACAACTGATGATATTGTATTTCTGGTCGGAGTAGTTTCGGAGCAAGACTAAAGGGCTGTACTGTAAACGTGGGAGATTGAACCCAAAATAAGCCAAAGAAACACACTACAGCACCAAGAATAACTGGGAGATAAGGGCTGACCAAAGGGTATTCTGAAAATTGAGCAATCAGGCCACCAATCAGCGGGCCTAAGCCAAAACCTACTGCGGTAATCATCGAACTCAGTTGTGGCGCAATTTGTTGATGACTTTTCGGTACGGTATACATTAGTCCCAATAAAGCTGAAGTGGTCATCAAACCAGACGCAATACCAATAATAAAGCGCCCCAAAGACAGGATTAGAGCATTAGAAGCATAGACAGAAATCACCAATCCCACGGCGATAAATACCAACCCGACTTGTAAGGTACGTAGATAGCCGATGCTATTACTGGTCCGTCCAAGAAAGAGTAATGTGGCAAGACAGCCGAACATATAAGCCACAAAAATATAGGTGATCTGACTCGGCATCAGATGCCATAAGGCTTGGTATAGGGGGTAAAGCGGACTGGCCAAAGCTGTCCCCATTGTTCCCATCATTAAAGCAAGGCTAACCATGCAAAATGGACGCCAAGATGTGGTTGTTGTCATGCAAATGCCATGAGGCTCTCTGTCAAAACAAGTGATCTGTTTAAACAGTGAGAAGAAAATGATAGAGAGCAACAGTGTATCGGCTTGAGGAAAAAATGGTCAACTAAAAACTTGAAAAAGAACGCAATAAAACTTAGCCGTAACGTTTCAGCAGTTTTAAGAACTCAGCTAACTCTTCTTCATTGACCTGTTCTGCATGTGCTAAAACATGATGGCGTAAGTGTGCTTCAACGAGTTCATTCATTAGCCCATTGACTGCACCTTTTATGGCAGCAACTTGTTGTAAAACGTCGATACAACTGGATTCTGGATGCGCAATGGAGTGCTCAACAGCGTTCACTTGCCCTTGTAAACGTTTTACGCGGTTTAAAATTTTTTTATCTTTATGCAAATGACTCAACACATTGCTCCAAAAAATAAATATACTGTATGGGAGTATATTGGTGAATGATTTTAAATGCAAAATAGCCCATCACGTCAGCACACGCATCATTTTGATGAAGGTAATCCACTGGCCCAAAAACGGATATTAATCGCGACCATTTTAACGGCAGTCATGATGTTATTAGAAGTGATTGGTGGATGGATTTTCCAATCAATGGCTTTACTGGCAGATGGTTGGCATATGAGTTCGCATATGCTGGCACTGGGTTTGGCGTATTTTGCCTATCGTGCTGCACGGCATTATGCCCATGATCAACGCTTTAGTTTCGGCACATGGAAAATTGAAATCCTTGCTGGTTATAGTAGTGCAATTTTGTTGATGGTAGTGGCGGGTTTTATGGCTTTTCATTCAGTTGAACGCCTATTTTCTCCTGTACAAATTCATTATAACGAAGCAATTCCAATTGCGATTTTAGGCTTATTGGTTAATTTAATCTGTGCATGGTTGCTGCACGATGGCGACCATCACCATCACCATCACCATCACCATCACCATCACGCTCATGATCATGCAGCAGAAGTACATGCCCATCATCATGATTTAAATCAGAAAGCTGCATTTATGCATGTGGTGGCAGATGCTGTGACGTCTATTTTTGCTATTATTGCTTTGATTTTTGGTAAGTATTTTGGTTGGGATTTTCTTGACGCTGCCCTTGGGATTGTGGGGTCAATATTGGTGGCAAAATGGGCATGGAGCTTAATGCAAGAAACGGGAAAAACCTTGTTAGATGCTGAAATGGACCATCATGTGGTGGAAGAAATTCGCGAGGTGGTGGCAGAACTACCACATACGACTTTGACCGATTTACATGTTTGGAAAGTAGGTAAGGGCAAGTTTTCCTGCATTTTGGCTTTAGAAACAACATCGGATTATTGTGCAGATCAGGTGCGTGAGATGCTGTCGATTCATGAGGAAATTGTTCATGTTTCAGTCGAGATCAACTCTATTTTTTTTGATGTTCCACGTGAAACTTTGGTCGGTTGATCGTTCTGTCATGTTGGGTTTCGGTAAAGCATAAGAAAAAATGATTCAATGCTTGAATAATACACTCTACACTAGCGCCGTGGTTCTCCGATTGAAAGAGCAAAAAGTGATGATAAAAAAACTGGGTTTGGCACTACTTACAAGTGCAATTGCAAGTATGAGTATGGCCAGTGTAGAAAGTGTTCAAGCCAACTTAAAAAAGAATTATCCAAATATTAATGTTCAAAATATTCAAAAAACAGAAATGTCGGGCATTTATAGCGGATCTTTAGATGGCGAAATTGTGTATTTAGGTGAAGCGGCTGAGCATGTAATTGCAGGTTCAATGGTGCGCTTAAAAGATCAGAAAAATTTAAGTGCAGCTTTATATGTGCAACAAAATTCGCTCGATTGGAATAAGCTGCCGTTAAAAGATGCCATTAAAATGGTTAAAGGCAATGGGAAACGCCAATTGGCTGTTTTTTCAGACCCGAACTGTCCTTACTGTAAGCAGTTAGAGGCTGAGTTGAATAAGCTGAATGATGTGACCATCTACACTTTTATTTACCCCATCAAGGCACAATCAGTTGCACCATCGAAGCAAGTATTTTGTGAAGCAGACCCTGCCCTTGCGTGGAAAAATTTGATTGCGAAAGGAACTCAGCCGACATCGAAAAAACCGTGTACTAATCCAATTGAACGTAACTTACAATTGGGACAGAGCTTAGGCTTACAAGGAACGCCCGTGGTTATTTTCTCAAATGGTTTTAAAGTGAATGGCGCTGTGCCTTCAACCACCATTGAAAATATGTGGCGTGAACTGGGCTTATAATAGTCCAAATATAAAAAGCACCTGCAAAGGTGCTTTTTTTAATGGATGTTTTAGGCTTTTTTAGTGACCATGTTATAGATGAATAAAATAATGATGGCCCCAATAACTGAAGCAATAAAGCCTGCTGCCGAGCCTTCACTATAGAGACCAAGTAAACGACCGCCATAGGTAGCTAAGAGTGAACCTGCAATCCCCAGTAACGTGGTAACAATGAAGCCTGCTTTATCATCACCAGGATGAATGGCACGCGCGATGAGACCTGCAATAAAACCTACGACAATAGCAACAATAAGTGACCACATGAGCCAACTCCTTTTTTATCATGTCTTTGTTTTTAAATCATGTGCAAAAATATCATCGGGTATAATGCGATTATGCAGTAGAGTGAATCTGCTAAAAACTGTATGTTTTATGTACTTATGTGATAGTGAAAATAAAAAAGTGGCTTTCGGCCACTTTTTTCTCGATAGGTCTTAAAGACCAATTTCACCAATAAAGGGCAAATGACGGTACTTTTGGTCGTAGTCTAGGCCATAACCAACGATGAATTTATCTTCAACGTCAAAACCTAAAAACTTCACATCGAGTTCAATTTCACGGCGTGAAGGCTTACTGACTAAGGTGCATAGCTCAATTGAGTTTGGAGAACGTGTTTCTAAAATTTCTAATACTTTGCTCAAAGTGTTGCCTGAGTCGATGATATCTTCAATCACTAAGACATCTTTACCGCGAATTTCACCATCTAGGTCTTTTAAAATTCTTACATCACGTGAAGATATCGTACCGCCGCCATAACTCGATACCGTCATGAAATCGAGTTCATGTGGTTTTGAAATGCTACGACATAAGTCTGCCATGAAAATGACTGAACCACGTAATAAACCAATCAGTACGAGTTCCTTATCACTGTTTGCATAATGCGCATCAATTTGTGCACCAAGCTCTTTTACTTTCGCTTGAATCTCTTCAGTAGAAATCATTACGCTCATTTGAACGGTCATGGGTAGATACCTAAAAATTAAAAAAAATCAAAAATAAAAAAGGCGTTGACCTGCAACACCTCTATATATGCATTAATTTTAATATATCTCTAAACGAGATGCACCCCCTTTTGCCCGCTGAAAATGTAATCATTGCATTGTAGGCGGGATGCAGCTTGGTTTAGAGGCGAGAATCAAAGTCGTTTCAAAACTCGATTTGCTGCTTAAATTTTCGCTATTTGATGCTTAGTCTTGCAGATAAGCCTTCTGACCAAAAATATAAGTCGCATGAATATTGCGGTCATCACCCATAGTCATCAGAGCAAATAAAGCATCTTCAATCCCTTTTGCACGTTGCTGACGTAATGCTTGCAACGCGGTTGCTTTGAGGTCGAGCACCACAAAGTCGGCTTCTTTGCCTACATTAAAGTTACCGAGCTTATCATCCAAGCTCAGTGCTTTGGCACCACCCAGCGTAGCGTGGTAGAGCGATTCAAATGCGGACAGTTTATCATCTTGAAGTTGCTGTACTTTATAGGCTTCATTGAGGGTTTGTAGTTGGTTAAAAGAGGTTCCTGCACCAATGTCTGTACCCAGCCCAACTTTTACCTGCTTTTCCCAAGTCTTGGTTAACGGAAATAAACCACTACCTAAAAAGAGGTTGGAGGTCGGACAGAAAGCAATGGCAGAGTCAGTCTGATGCATGCAGTCCCACTCTGCGTCTTCTAAATGCACGCAGTGGGCAAAGACCGAATGAGAACCGGTTAAGCCAAAGTGATGATAAACATCGAGATAACCTTGCTGTTCTGGGAATAAGTCTTTCACCCAAGCAATTTCATTTTTATTTTCACTTAAATGCGTATGCACATATACATCTGGGTATTCAGCTTTGAGCTGCCCTGCTTTAGCCAATTGCTCTGGTGTTGAGGTTGGGGCAAAACGTGGCGTAATTGCATATAGATTACGGCCTTTGCCATGCCATTTCTCAATCAGTGCTTTAGAGTCTGCATAAGCACTTTCAGGTGTGTCACACAGACCTTCAGGTGCATGACGGTCCATCATAACTTTACCTGCGATCAGACGCATCTGGTGCTGCTCTGCCGCTTCAAATAGTGCATCGACTGATTCGCTATGCACAGTACAGAAGACTAAGGCTGTGGTGGTGCCATTTTTAAGCAGTTCTTGCACAAAGAATTGGGCAATCTGGTCGGCATAGGCTTTATCGGAAAATTGTAATTCGGTTGGGAAAGTATAGGTATTGAGCCATTCGAGGAGCTGTTCGCCATAGGCCCCCACCATTTCTGTTTGTGGAAAATGAATGTGGGTGTCGATAAAACCCGGCACAATCAATTGTTCAGGATAGTGCTGAACCTCGACGCCAACAGGAAGGTGCTGTTGCCCCTCCTGCCAAGATCCAAACCATTGGATTTTGCCATTGTGGCTAATCAGTAAACCATCTTCTACGTAACGCACTTGGTCGTGAATTTCACGCGCTTGGGCAACCGTATTCTGAATATCTAGGAAGCGACCGCGAACCGCCGTCGTTGCAACTACAGAAGACATTTTAAACCTGCGTTTTGACTTTTTTTCGATTGATTGTACCGCAAACTGGATATTTTTCACGGCTATTTACGGAAGTTTTTTTATGCTATGCATAAGCACACGCTTTGGACTTAAATGATTCAATCTATTCGCAAAATTTTGCTGAGAAAGTCTTTATCTTTAAATGCTGAGTCAGTACAGTGTCGGCATTGATAAAATAAGAGACCATGACCCGCATGTATTTTTGGAATACCAAAGCATTAGCACATGAATTATCTAGCAATACCCTCGATAAAAAGCATTATAAAAATTATTACTTAGTCACCGCCTTATTGGTTTCAGTGGTGTATTACTACGGCATGTATTCACCCTATGGTGATGTTCGTGTGATTGGTGTTGAGGGACTTTTGACCTTATTGATTATGTATATTGGGATTCAAAGCACTTATAAAGCCAATGGCGGCGATGAGGGTGAGCATTTCTTAGGTCGAATCACAGCCTTGTCTTTTCCCATTCTGGTACAAACCACTGTGGCTGGTGTGGTGTTTGGTGCAGTGTTATTGGGGCTTTATTTTGCTTTTAATCTAGAAGGCACGGCGTTTGATCATTGGTATGAATGGACTATTTCGCTATTTACCATCTTCCTGCAAATCTTATTTTTTACGCGTTTGGTGTCTTATATGAAGCGGGTTAAAGCACATACCATTTAAGCTTGAAAAAAATATTGTCTTCGAATCTATGCCTGTCAGTTTTAGAGTTGACAGGCATTTTCTTTTTCAATTTAAACTTTAATTGTTTTTGCAATACAGATTTTTTAATTATAGAACGTGAGCAGGTTTTGCAGAGGACAAATGCTTTCTTTACGAAACTTCGCTTCTCATTTGGTGAAACAAAAGAATAACTAAGCTCCCAGTATTGAACTTGAAAAAGATAAGATTCCGCCGTGAATAACCTAAAAGTGATAGTGCTTCTACTAAAACGCCTGAGCAGAGCCGTATTACTTTTTGGACACTTATTTTAAATAGGTGATTTAGAGTGCCACTTTATTCCACAAAATAATGCGCAGCAAAATGCGCATCATTGCCAATCACATCAAACACATCTTCGCGCAGTGACATTCCCGCACATTCATCCCCGACCATCCAAAGTCCCAAGGTGGGCAGCATGCCTTCATGCAACGGAGTTTTTACCCAGCGTTGCATGACATAGCCATATTTGTCGTAGTCATCAAAGTAAAAACTCCCTGAAGCTGCGCCGCAATCGACATTGTTTTGTAGGATATGAATATTTGCGCCTTCGCGCGCTAAGATGGGCTTACGCACCCATTTCCCTGCATAGTGGGCGTGTGCATCATAAGCATGGGTTTCTAACAACAATGGATGATTTGGAAAGCGTTTCCATAGCTCGATCAACAGGGCTTTATTGGAGAGTAGCATTTTCCAACACGGTTCAATCCATTCAGTTTCGGGTTTGAGAAACTGCGAAAAACTTTCTTCCCAAATCCATTCCCACGGATACAGCTTAAATAAATGCTGAATCTCTTGCTGATGCAAATCGACAAAGGCGGTGCCATTCCAACCGATGTTTTCCATCGACAGTTCGCTGACATTTAAGCCTGCCTGAAAAGCAGTATCCATGAGGTATTCTAAATTGCCCCAATCTTCACGCCCTGCTTCTTGGCAGGCTGCAAAATGGACACGGCTACGTGCAGGATAGAGCTGTTTCCAGCGCTCAATCAGCTTTTCATGAATGCTGTTGAACTGATCACGGTTTGCAATGTTTTCGACTTGTTCAATCCAATGCCACTGTGCAACAGAGGCTTCGAGTAAACCTGTTGGCGTATCAGCATTGTATTCCAGCATTTTGATGGCTTGACCATCATAGGCAAAATCGAAACGGCCATAGAGCATTGGCGCTTGGTTATTCCATGAGTGCTCAATCAAAGGAATCGCTGCTAGAGGGATTTGAAAATATTCGGGATAATGACCGCGTTGAATCATATCCCCTGCCACTTCAAGGCACATCTGGTGTAATTCGTTCGAGGCATCTTCAAGCTGTTCAATTTGCTTGAGGCTAAACTCATAAGCCACCCCTTCTGACCAATACATTGAACCATCTCGGGATGGCAAGTTGTAGTAGTCAAAACCAATCTCTTGATGTGCTTGTTGCCAGTTTGCACGCTCAGGCAGTAGAACTCGTTTCATGTATTAACCACCGAACGAGCCTCCGCCACGGCCGAAGCCTCCCCGAATGGGTTGGGATTTGGCATGGCTAAAAACGTGAGTCGAGATTTTGGGTGCGCCTGTCGAATGTCGTCCACGTGCTTTCATGACTTGACCTAAGTAACGGACTTTACGGTTATTTTTATAATATTGAGGGCCGATATAAACCCCAGTAGAACCACTATAGCTTGATTCGCCATTTTCATTAGCAGGTTCGCACAGTTCAAAATGCCAGTCTTGGTAGCAGTTGTATTGGTTATTATAAACATCCTGTTGTAGGGTTTTAGAGCCGCTACATGCCGTGAGTAAAACCGGCACCACAACAAGAGTTAATTTTTTGGTACGCATGGATGAGCAACCTTCGGGTTGTTTTATTTTTACAGGTAAAACCAAGGGTTTTAAGCCCGCTTATCATAGGGAGCTGTCTGCACAAAGTACAGTACATTTACACAGAAAATCATAGGATTAAGTCTTGTGCATACTAAAATTTGGTCATAAAAAAGCCTTCACAGTGGAAGGCTTTTTTAAATATTAGATGGTGGTTTGATGATGTTTCTTACTGTATCGAATCGACAAGATCGCAGTAATGGTCAGCACCAACACAATAAAGCCCAGTGAAATCCAAATTGGCATATGGAACACATCCAACATCAGCATCTTAAAGCCAATGAACACCAAGATAATACCTAAACCATACGGGAGATAATGCATCTTGGTTGCTGCACCAGACAACAAGAAGAACATCGCACGTAGACCCAAAATCGCCATTAAGTTTGCTGTTAACACAATAAACGGATCAGAAGTCACCGCGAAAATTGCAGGAATGGAATCCACCGCGAAAATTACATCCGACGCTTCAACTAAAATCAACACCAAGAACAGCGGCGTTGCCCACAACATCCCGTTTTGACGGACGAAGAATTTATTGCCGTGCATTTGCGGGGTAATCCGCATATGTTTACGTAGCCATTTTAAGATGGCCATATCTTCGATATTGGTTTCTTCTTCGTTTTGCCCTTTGAAGAATTTGAAGCCCGTATACACCAAGAACGCACCGAAGATATACAGAATCCATGAGAACTCTTGCACGAACCACGCGCCAATAAAAATAAAAATGGTACGTAGAATAATCGCGCCCAAGACACCGTAAAGCAGTAATTGGCGTTGTAATGCAGGTGGGATGGCAAAAGCAGCAAAGATCATCAGCCAGACAAAGACGTTGTCGACGGCTAAAGATTTTTCAAGTAAATAGCCTGCGAAGTACTCCATGACCTTGGTATTGGCCACAGTGACACCTGCAGTTTGTTGTAGATACAGCCAGAGACCTGCACCAAAGAGTGATGCGACGGAAACCCATGCAATACTCCATAACGCGGCTGTTTTGATTTTAACTTCTTGGCCTTCTTTTTGTTTAAAGCCTAAAAAGTCGATCAGTAGCATCACAGTAACAATGCCGAAAAAAGCAAGGTATAGCCATAAATTGCCGATAGATTCCATGAAATCCTCCACATCCAGCAATCGGCCACAAAAAAACCTTGACCTGCTGCCAGATGAAATAAAACATCTGTGACAACATGATCAAGGTCTTGCCTACATTTTAGCGTATGTAATTTATGCGCTAAAATGCTCAGATACCGACTTTTTGCAAAGTGTAATGACGATAATCTGACACGTGAAAGTGATGCATAGCATGGATTTTTCACGTTTGGAGGAGGCTACTCCCCTTGTTCAACATAAATTTGGTTTTGGATTTGATCCAAAAGTGAGCTAAGCATCGCATATTTTTATGGTTTGAGCAAATATTAAAGAAAATTGTAGATGAAATATAAATGAGACAAAATTTTGCTTCAATTTGTGGCAAGCTAAAAAAACAGTAAACTGAAGAGGAATAATAATGAAAATTCAACATCAAGAAGCAGGTAGTAAAGGCGAAGTTTTTGTTGAGCAAGAAAACGAGCGTGTGGCGGAAATGACTTATAGTTGGGCTGGGGGTGATAAATTTATCATTGATCACACTTGGGTCAGTGAGTTGTTGCGTGGGCAACATGTGGGGCGTCAGTTATTGGATGTTTTGGTTAACTTTGCTCGTGATAAGGGCGTGAAAATTTTACCTTTGTGCCCTTTTGCCAAATCTGTATTCGACAAAGATCCATCTATTCATGATGTTTTATTCCACTAAGATAGATAACCATCAATCCATTCAATGAGTGTGCTATGCAATTTCAACATGTAGATCGTGATCAAAAAGGTGAGTTTTTCTTAAATAATGCAGACGGTCAGCGTATTGCTGAAATTAGCTATCTTTGGCGAGATGACACAACCATTGATGCCAACCATACTTGGGTCGATGATTCACTGCGGGGGCAAGGCGTAGCACGTTTACTGTTAGATACTCTGGTTGATTTTTCACGTGAGAAAAACCTTAAAATTATCCCGACCTGTTCTTATGTCGATGTGATGTTTCGCCGTGAGAAAAGCTTTGAGGATGTTGCGGCTTAGTTGTTCATGGCATTCACTGCGGTTCTAAGCGTTAAGCTAAAATGAGATCAATATAGCTGCCATTGCAGTTCTAATTTGTACTTTGCAGTGCTGAAGATAATGGAATTAAAGTATATGAAGAAGCTTTTATCTATTGGTCTATTTAGTTTAGTTGCCCCCTTATTGCATGCTGAAGACTGTGTAAAATTTGAGGAAAAGGCCGAACAAAAAGAAGTCCAGATCATCCCACGTTGGGGCATGAAAGTGATTGTTCCAACCAGAGTGTATTTTCATTCAGCACCGAGCAATACTTGTAAAATTAAAGATCTGTTTATGATTAAAAATGACCATATCACTGCTTATAGTACCTATGATGATGGCCAAGAACAGTGGGTTTCGGTCATGTATTTCAGCAAGCGTTTGGGAGACACGGTTCAAGGTTGGGCAAAACTAAAAGACTTTGAATATACGGGCACGATGTCTGGTTTTTAATTGAATAAGCTTGTAAAAAAACCGCAGATTGAACTGCGGTTTTTTTCGTCTAAGAGAGAATAGCTTATTCTGCGTTTAAGGCGCTGATCAATTTCTGGTGTAAACCACCAAAGCCGCCATTAGACATGATCACGACCGCATCGCCCTCACCTGCATCACTGACAATGGTCTGGATAATGTCATCTAATGTACGTGCAACCACAGCCTTGTTCGGTGCAGCCGCAATGACAGGTTGTAAGTCCCAGTCCAAACCTTCTGGTTGATACCAAATCACCTCATCGGCCAAACGTGCAGAGTGCGCAAGTCCATCTTTATGGCTTCCCATGCGCATGGTATTTGAACGTGGTTCAATAATCGCCCACAATTTACGTTGGCCTAAACGCTTACGTGCGCCTTCTAGCGTAGTATCAATTGCGGTTGGGTGATGGGCAAAGTCATCATACACTTCAACGCCACGCACCGTGCCTAAAAGCTCCATACGGCGCTTCACACCACCAAAGTTAGACAGTGCTGCGCAGGCTGTTTCAATGGTCACGCCAACGTGTTCAGCCGCAGCGATAGTCGCCAATGCATTGGCCACGCTGTGCTGCCCTGTCATGTTCCATTGCACGATGCCTTTCACCACGCCGTGTTGGAGTACTTTAAAATGTGAACCATCCGCACTCAGTTGTTCGGCATACAATTCAGACTTGTCGTGAGCCTCTAAAGAGGTACGAACCACAGGTGTCCAACAGCCCTGTTCTAAAACTTCATCAATATTGCTTTCAGTAATAGGCGCAATAATACGACCTTCGCTAGGAATGGTACGAACCAAGTGATGGAATTGTTTTTGAATCGCGGCTAGATCATCAAAAATATCGGCATGGTCAAATTCAAGGTTATTTAAAATGGCTGTTTTGGGATGGTAATGCACGAACTTCGAACGTTTGTCGAAAAAGGCAGAATCATATTCATCAGCTTCGACACAGAAGTATTTGCCAGCACCTAAACGTGCACTTTCAGAAAAACCTAAAGGTACACCGCCAATCAGGAAACCTGGCTCTAAACCCGCCTGATCCAACACCCAAGCCAACATGGTGGTGGTGGTGGTTTTACCATGCGTGCCTGCTACGCCAAGTACGTGTTTACCTTGAAGTACATGATCGGCCAAAAATTGCGGGCCTGAAATATACGGCAAGCCTTCATTGAGCATGTATTCAACGGCATCAATCCCACGTTTCATCGCGTTGCCCACGATGACCAAATCAGGATGAGGTTGCAAATGACTGCGGTCATAACCTTGCATTAAGGTAATGCCTGCATTTTCGAGCTGGGTGGACATAGGAGGATAAACGTTTAGATCCGAACCCGTCACTATATGGCCAAGATCACGTGCTAAAAGCGCTAAAGACCCCATAAAGGTGCCACAAATACCCAAAATATGCAGATGCATTCCGCCTCACTCCACTGCTTTTATAGACACATCACGTATTGTTGGTGCTGTTGTCGTGATTAATTCGATGTGAAAGCAACCATAGCAAGGCGCTTAGCGAAAAGATAGTGATTCTTGTATCTAATCGTTTAATTATTCTGCGGCTTGAACAGCGCTTTTATTTTGTAAAAAAACCATCTGAAAAGTGCAATATTTGCTGAATTTTTTAATGAAAAACGTAAAATAAATGTTCCTAATTCCAGTGAAGTTTCTTCATGTCCCTGCCCTTTATTTTATTGATTATTGCCAACTGTTTTATGACACTTGCATGGTATGGACATTTAAAATTTTTACCGGGGGTGCCGCTTTGGCAAGCTATTTTATTTAGTTGGTTCATAGCGTTGGTGGAATATAGTTTTATGATTCCTGCGACCCGTATGTTGTCACAGCAAGGCTGGTCGATGGGCGAAATGAAAATCACCCAAGAAGTGGTGACGTTATTGGTTTTTGTCCCCTTTATGCTTTTCTTATTCAAACAGCCTTTTAAGCTCGATTATTTGTGGGCGGGACTGTGTTTATTCGGTTGTGTGTATTTTGTTTTTCGCAGCCAATAAATCAAAAAATGAGCTACTGCCCTATTTTTATTTAAGTTTTATGCTACGCCATAAAAAAATAAGAAAAATCTGCATTTAGTTGCACGGTTAAATTTTGGAGAGCTGAAAAATCAGTCTATAATACTGGGCTCTTATTAAAGCTTGGCGCTAGTCGAGATTTATCTCTCTTAACTATCTCTGGAAACATTGCAATGAATGCGGCCGCTTCACAAGACACTCCTCTCGTTGGAATTATCATGGGTTCTCAATCAGATTGGGCCACTCTCGAACACACTGCCAATATGCTTAAGCAACTTGGCGTCCCATTTGAAGCGGAAGTTGTGTCTGCGCACCGTACGCCAGATCGTCTTTTTGAATATGCTGAACAAGCACGTGACCGTGGTATCCAAGTGATTATTGCAGGTGCAGGCGGTGCGGCGCATTTACCAGGAATGTGTGCGGCGAAAACTGATTTACCTGTACTGGGTGTACCAGTGAAGTCTTCGATTTTAAACGGTGTTGATTCACTGTTATCCATTGTACAAATGCCAGCGGGTATTGCAGTGGGAACCTTGGCGATTGGTCCAGCAGGTGCAACCAATGCTGCGATTATGGCAGCGCAAATTTTAGGTCTAACACGTCCTGAGATTGCAAAAAATGTAGCAGATTTCCGTGCTGCACAAACTGACAAAGTCGCAAGCAACAATATTCCAGGCCAAGCTTAATACGGGGCATTCCTCATGAATAAAACCATCGGTATTTTTGGTGGTGGGCAGCTGGGTCGCATGATGGCGCAAGCGGCTTTGCCACTAAATATTCAATGTACATTCTTTGATGTGAGTACAGACTGTCCTTCAGCGGCTTTAGGAACGGTGATTTCAAGCAAAACTGAAAACGGTTTACAAGACTTTATGGCTAGCGCAGATGTCTTCAGCCTTGAGTTTGAAAATACGCCTTTGTCTGATGTTGATGTTTTGACCAAGCAAAAAGATATGCATCCGCCACGTCAGGCTTTAGCCATTGCACAGCATCGCTTGTCTGAAAAAGCGTTATTTGATGCGCTTGAGATTCCTGTTGCACCTTATAAAGCGGTAGATTCACTAGAAAGCTTAAACGCTGCGGTTGCTGAGTTAGGTTTACCGATTGTGCTGAAGACAGCCACAGGCGGCTATGATGGCAAAGGTCAGTTTGTATTGCGTTCTGAACAGCAAATTGAACAAGCATGGGCTGAATTAGGTCCTGCAGGCAGTTTAATTGCAGAAAGCTTTGTGACTTTCTCACGTGAAGTCTCAATCATTGCGGTACGTGGTCAAAATGGCGATGTAAAAACGTGGCCATTGGCTGAAAACCATCACCATCATGGTATTTTGTCGCACTCGATTGTTCCTGCACCGAATAGTGCGGACTTACAACCCGTTGCGCAAGACTACATCACTCGCCTATTGAATCATTTGAATTATGTTGGCGTGTTGACCTTAGAACTGTTTGTTACAGACCAAGGTTTGTATGCCAATGAAATGGCGCCACGTGTGCATAATTCAGGACACTGGTCGATTGAAGGCGCAGTATGCTCTCAGTTTGAAAACCATATTCGTGCAGTCGCAGGCTTACCCTTGGGTTCCACTGAAGTGGTTCGCCCTACGGTCATGATCAATATTATTGGTCAGTATCCACAGTCTGAACAAGTCTTGGCCTTAGAAGGTGTACATCTACATCTTTATAATAAGCAAGAACGTGAAGGTCGTAAGATTGGTCACCTGACTTTAATGCCGAATGACACTGCTCAACTTACGACGCTATGTCGTCAGTTGGCGAAAATTTTACCGAATCCATTGGCACTGAGCGAAGATATGACCATCTAAAGCTTCAGTTGTTGTTAAAAAAGGCGATCACAAGTGTGGTCGCTTTTTTATTTGGATTCATTCAGGCATGATTGCGCCTCTTCGAAAAAAGTGACCGTTAATCGGATCAAATTTAAAATAAATTGCATGTTTTTTATCCGTTTAGATAAAATCAGGGCATAGAAAAATAAACTGAAAGCAAAATAAAGCGAGTTTTGTGCAGAGAAGCACGTTTAAAACAGACTCCATAATTGAATGTGACACTGATGTTTACCTAAAAAAGCTGAAACAGCAGAAATCTCAGCTAACTTGAGTCTGTGGATATGTTTTTAGGCATGTTTTGAATTTAAAAATAGAAGTAGAAAATTTGAATTCAAAAGTGCATTTTAAATTTAAATCGAATGTTTAAATTTAAAAGCCTTGATGCTGTTTGAATTTAAATTCAAAACAATAAATTTAAAGACCGCTGAATGAATTTGAAAGTTTGAATTTAAAAATGTTGAGTTTGGTCTCTGATGGTTTATTTTTTTTATATTATTGATTATTAACATTAAAGATGATTTGTGGATAAATAAATTCAAATCAAGATGATTGAATTTAAAGCACTTGCTAAGCTAGAGATTATTTTTTGAATTCAAAAGTTGAGGTTTGTGGTGCTGTGGATAATTTGGTTTAAATTTAAAAGATGATTTTGAATTTAAATTATTATCAATATTCATTTACGTTTTGATTCAGAAAAGTGAAATTGAAAGTGTTAAGGTAAAACGCATAATTTAGAGATAAAGAATCATTAGGGATTTTATGCACCGTTTTGCTTTTCTTTTAGGTTCAATTTTTTTAGCGGTGACTCAGGCAAATGCTGAGCTTATTATTAATGGTCAAAAAGTTGCGGGCGGTTCAAATGTCGCAAGCTCCGATTATAGCCCTCAGAACTCATTTCAAAGCTGTATTGCCAACTTAAAAAGCCAAGCGATGGCGAATGGTGTGTCTGCATCCACTTATGATCGCTACACGCAAAATTTAACGCCTGATTATTCTGTGATTGAAAAATTAAATTACCAACCTGAATTTTCCACGCCTATTTGGGATTATTTGTCAGGATTGGTGGATGATGAGCGTGTTGCGGTGGGTCAGCAAAAATTGGCGCAGCATCGGGAAGTGTTAAATCGTGTTGCGGCCGCGTATGGTGTGCCTGCGGAGACTGTGGTTGCCGTGTGGGGCGTTGAAAGTAATTTTGGTGATATTTCAGGTAAATATCCATTATTACAAGCTCTGGGTACATTGAGCTGTGAGGGGCGCCGTCAAAGCTATTTCCGTGGTGAGTTTTTTGCCGCGATGCGTATTTTACAGCGTGGCGATTTAACTGAGTCGCAACTGAAAGGTTCGTGGGCAGGTGCGTTTGGTCATACCCAGTTTATGCCATCGACGTATGAAGAGCTGGCGGTCGATTTTGATGGAGATGGACGCCGTGATTTGGTGTCGAGTACCACAGATGCTTTGGCATCAACAGCCAATTTCCTCAAAAAACGCGGCTGGCAAACCGGGCAACCTTGGGGATTTGAAGTAAAAAATCCGCAAGCGATTTCTCTGAGTGGTGAAAGTCGTCGCAATAAAAAGCCCTTATCTTACTGGATGCAAAATGGCTTGGTACGCGCAGATGGCTCAGCGTTAGTTCAAGGCAATTTATCCTCTAGTTCGCAAGCGGGGCTGATGGCGCCCGCTGGTGAAAATGGTCCACTGTTTTTAGTCTTTAAAAACTTTGATGCAATCTATAGTTATAACGCAGCAGAAAGTTATGCCTTGGCGATTGCGCATTTGTCAGACCGATTACAAGGGCAAGGCGGGTTTACTACAACTTGGCCAACTGATGATGCAGGCACTTCGCGTTCTGAACGTCGTGAAATTCAGCAGTTTTTACTGAATCGTGGCTATGATATTGGCGCGGTGGACGGTTTGATTGGTGATAAAACGCGCCAAGCGATTCGACAGGAGCAGATTCGTTTAGGTTTAAGTCCGACGGGACGAGCAGGGCAACAAATCTTAAAAGCCTTCCGTCAGGAAAATGCCAAGTTAATGATGCGTTAACATTAACAGGAAAAAATCGTTGATATAGATAAAAAGCCAGTCAGGTGAATAACCGACTGGCTTTTTTGATTTGCTTATGTTGCGTCTAAAGGACTAGAAGCGCGGTGATGTTTAAACCGCAGTAATCGTTCCAAGAATACGGTCGCCCTGTGCGCCTGTCACTGCGGGTAAGTTGCCATTGAGTTGCTGGATAAAACGCATGGCCAACCAAGCAAAGGCGGTGGCTTCCACCCACGTTGGGGCTAAGCCAATCGCGGAGGTAGTTTGGACAGACCAATTGTGCTTACGTAAGCGCCAACGTAGTTGTTCTAAAAGGTGTGAATTATAGGCACCACCACCACAGACGTAGACTTCACCGGTATCCATGTCAGAGCGATAGATGGCTTTTTTTATGGCACGTGTGGTGAGCTTCATTAAGGTAGCTTGAACATTTTCAGGGCTGTCTTCAAGCTCGTCGTATTCAAGGTCATTGCGCCAGTCGGCAATTTGTTCATCTAACCATTCGAGGTTGAAGTCTTCACGGCCAGTGCTTTTCGGTGGTTCTTTGGAAAAATATTCATGGGATTGTAGGCGATCAAGTAGGCTGCGAATCGGATGGCCGTAAGCTGCCCAATTGCCATTTTCATCGTAAGGCTGCCCAGTAAAGCGTTCACACCAAGCGTCCATTAAGATGTTGGCTGGGCCTGTATCAAAACCGTAGACCTGATCAGGTTGGCCTGCGGGCAACATGCTGACATTGGCGATGCCGCCTAGGTTTAAGATGACGCGATGAATGCTTTCATGTTGGAACATATCTTGGTGAAACGCAGGAACCAGCGGGGCACCTTGTCCACCTGCGGCCATATCACGACGTCGAAAGTCTGAAATCACCGGAATTTGGGTGATTTCAGTGATGATGTTTGGGTCACCAATTTGCAGGGTAAAGCCATGCTCTGGGCGGTGGCGAATGGTTTGTCCATGTGAGCCAACAGCTTTGATTTGACTACGATCTAAATGACTTTGTTCAATCAGTTGATTGATGCCTTCACCAATCATTTTTGCTAAAGCCACATCTGCCTTACCCATACGGTCGATTTCGTTGTCACCAGGCAAAGTGAGTGCCATCAGTTCATCGCGTAAATCGGGATCGAAAGAAAGAGTAAGGGTGGCATGAAGCTGCAATGGATCAAAAGAAGCAGCAACAATATCAACACCATCCATGCTGGTGCCGGTCATTACCCCAATATAGATCGCTGTCATGATTATTCTAAAGCCTGCAATGTGCTGAAAAAGTGTTAGTATATCGCACAAATTGAATAACTGATGTGTTTGGGTTTTGTGATGTCAAATTTCCTGCCGGCTGAAGAACAACTTGCTCTCATTCAACGAGGCACGCATGAAATTATTTCTGAAGAAGATCTTCTGAAGAAATTAAAAGAAAATCGTCCTTTAAAAATTAAAGCGGGCTTTGATCCGACTGCGCCTGACTTGCACTTGGGGCATACGGTTTTAATTAATAAACTGAAAACTTTCCAAGACTTGGGTCATGACGTGACCTTCCTGATTGGGGACTATACCGCGATGATCGGTGACCCGACGGGCAAAAGTGCAACACGCCCACCATTGTCGCGTGAGCAAGTACTTGAAAACGCAAAAACCTATCAAGAACAGGTGTTTAAAATTCTTGATCCGAATAAAACCAAAGTACGTTTTAACTCAGAATGGTTTGCAACCAAGACAGCGGCTGATTTAATTCAGTTGGCATCACAGCAAACGGTTGCACGTATGCTTGAGCGTGATGACTTCACCAAGCGTTATAACAACCATCAACCGATTGCAATTCATGAGTTTTTGTATCCATTGGTTCAAGGTTATGACTCGATTGCTCTTGAGGCAGATGTGGAGTTAGGCGGTACAGACCAAACCTTTAACTTATTGATGGGGCGTACACTTCAGGGTCGTTATGACCAAGAAGCGCAAGTCTGCATTACGGTGCCCATCCTTGAAGGTTTAGACGGTGTGAACAAAATGTCTAAGTCGTTGGGTAACTATATTGGGGTATTTGATGCACCAGGGGCGATGTATCAGAAAGTTCTTTCGATGCCAGATGCCTTAATTGAACGCTATTTCGATTTACTCAGCTTTAAATCCGTTGAGGAAATTAAAGTCCTGCTAAACGAAATTGCTGAAGGGCGTAATCCACAAGAAGTGAAGAAGATTTTAGCACTTGAGTTGGTAGAGCGTTTCCACGGTGCAGAAGCTGCAGAAAATGCACATAAAGGTGCAGGCAACTTGATTACTGAGGGTGAATTACCCGAAGGGACACCAGAAGTAACCATTTCACGCGCTGAATTTGGTGGCGAGTTGTTTATTGCAACGATTCTTCGCGTAGTGGGCTTAAACCCAAATGCTGCAGCGGCAAAAGATGCCGTGGGTCGTGGTGCGGTCAAAGTTGACTGGAAAGTGGTTGATATGAGTTTCTCTGTTAAAGAAAATGTCACTTTAATTATCCAGTCGGGTAAAAAAGCCATTGCAAAAGTCACTTTTACGGACTAATGCTATTCATCTATAAATGTTAAGTTGTTGATATAAAAGCAGGCTTCGGTCTGCTTTTTGTTTTTTATGCGTTATAAAAAAATCAAATAACCAAATTCAAAAAAAACCTTATAAAAACAATACTTAAATTTTCCCTTAAATATTGCAATTTAAAATGAGAGTGTATAAGATTTCAACGTCTAGTTTGTGTTTTAACATATCTAGAGGGTCAATAGGAATAACTCTCCACAGTTTTCAAGTCTCTTCCCCAAGGGACTTTTTTTAAGATAACTATAATAATGACATCTATGGATCAGATAACGATCTAACTCAGAGGAAGAGGTTTTGGGAGAGATCTCTTCCTTTTTTATTGGCAAAAATTTAGTTTTTAAAATCAATTGCACGCAGACAAAGAACGAATTGCCATAATAGATGTTGATTACAACGGACTCATTTAATACGAGTTCGTGATATAGCACTGTGTTTTCTACTTATATCCAGA